>CAZMWD010000216.1:0-2645 GCA_964569685.1 uncultured Cocleimonas sp.
AATATCCATCATATCAGTCATTTGTTTTCCCCCATACCCGACGTATAAATGCAACCGCTGTAACGACTGCCAATAGTGCGAATACCAATGCAACATCACGCAAAGCAGGGCGCTCTAAAGCCTGTGCCAGTAACAGTAAACAAGCCACTGCGGTGGTGCCAAATAACTGCGCTGCTAACATTCGGTCTGCCGCTGTTGGGCCTTTTAACACCCGCCATAAACCGACCACTAACGTTAACAACAAGAACAATGCCAGCCCTGAATATAATACTTCCATTAATCATTACTCTCGATTGGCGATAACGTTAATCCAAATATGTTAGCAACACGTTGTTCAATCTTTATTAAATCAGAGACAAAATCGCTATTTTTATCTAACACATGAATCGTTAAATGCTCATCATCCAATTCAGCACTTAAGGTACCGGGTAACAAACTCACGGTATTCGCCATCAAGACCCGCGAAAGACCGGGGGGTAAACGCCAACGGTAAGCATGCATTTGCGGTGAAATTTGTAACCGAGGCTGTAATGCTTGCTGTGCCACATCTATCCCGCCAACTAACGAATTCCAAAGAAAAAAGGGGATGTATTCTAAAAAACCTTTTAAGGAAAAAGAAAACACAGGAAGAAGCTTCACACTAACCCAAGTAGCAAATAGAACGACTGGTGCACCTACCAACCAAGAACTTAGGCTACCATCGGTGAGTATCCACCAAATCAAGGCAAATAAAAAAAACCGTAACCATGTCACCTGAAAACTGCGTAAGAGTGAGTTTTGGCTTGTCATCTCCATTCATCAAACCTTGTTTGCAGGAATATTTGCTGTTTTTTCATTGTAGCTCTTAACCTAGTTACGTTTTTAATTGTATATAATTTATTCACTTATGGTCTTTAATTGATTGAATAGAAGTTGTCATTTCTTTGGGTTTTACTAAGCGAATCAAGTATTAACCCAAGTAAACAAAGGCTTCACTAGCCCTTTCCCTGCAATCAAAAAAATAAATAATGTTACTATTCATCGTCAATTACGAATATTATCACCAAATGATCAGAGTTTAATACTAATCTATGTTAATAAAAAAACTGAAAAATGGTTTAATATTTATAATGAGACTTTAGTCTGAGACCTTTTGCGCGCGTCTGTGGTGACAAGAAACGACACGTTCTAATAACCGGGTTATCCGCGAAAATCTCGCTAAATCGAGTGACCTTCACTAATTCGGGCGAAAAGTGTAGCTAATTTAGCGACTACTTGCAAAGTTTATACGTTAAAAATGAGCCCATTAAAAATTGTAAATGATTGTAGTCAATACAAAAAACACTAGATTGTTTCCAATAGGAACCGTTAGGCAAAATAATAAAAGGAATAGCAAGAATGAAACATCCCCTCAAGACAATTTTTTATACCTACATATTCGCTAGTATGTATGTATTGCCAACGCTGACTTCAGCTAAAGAAAATAGCAATGTTGTTACCGTAGCAAGTAGTAATATTAGTGGTAGCGTAACCCTTGGGGGAGTCGTTGTGCCGGAAAAAATTGTCAACCTTTCTGCGCAAATGCCGGGTGAGGTCAGTTTTATCGGGGGTTCTGAAGGTGATGAATTCCAGAAAGGTGACAAACTCATCAGTATTGATTCAAAAGAGTTACAGGCAAAGCGTGTACAAGTTTTATCGCAACTTGCGAATGCCAAAGCAGCGCATCTTAATGCCATTATTCAATATAATCACGAGTTGCAAAACCCTAATTCACAAGCGAACTCCATGTTAGGGGGCGCGCCTAGCTTGTTTAACATGTTCTCTGATCCCATGAGATCGTTCACAGGACAAGGTGATCCAGATATAGAACGCCATGCTAATTTGCACGCTGCGAAGATGCAAGTCGAAACAGCATTTAATGGGGTTATTCAGGTAAAAGCTTCTCTTCGCCAAATTGATGAATCACTGAAAAATGCAATCAGTCATGCGCCATTTAACGGCGTAATTTTGAAAAGAATGATTGAGAAAGGCGATATTGTACAACCTGGAATGCCTATGATTAGTTTTGCCGATGTCACACGCTTACAGATTCATATCGAAGTGCCTACTCGCATACTCAGAACGCTTAGAAAAGGCATGCAAGTAAATGCGGCATTGGACGGAAGCACTAAATCCATAAAAATATCAGTCGATCGTATATTTCCGATGGCGACAGCAGGGGGCAATACCACCACCGTTAAGTTTAAACTACCTCAAAAAGTTCCCGCGCATCCTGGTATGTATGCTGAAATTAGTCTATCGGATCCAGACAATCAAACGTCTGCGTTACCCGTTATTCCCTCTTCCTCTATCGTTTGGAGAGGTAGCCTTCCCGCTGTATTTTTAGTGGACAACGAAGGTAAACACAAACTCCGTTTGATACGCATTAATGAGCAAGCTAAGACCAATGGATACATTAGTGTTATTTCTGGGATTAAAGTTGGAGATAAAATTCTTACGCAACCCTCGCTCGTCTCAGGCTCGGCTCCGTAACATAATTATATTATCACTTTCTAAATCCGAGTTTAAAAAATATTTATCGTGTTGGATTAACTCTCCAATAATTCAATTCTTAACCGCTTAATCCGAATAAAATAATTATGAGTAAATCTGACCAAACAGAACAA
>CAZMWD010000216.1:2745-4364 GCA_964569685.1 uncultured Cocleimonas sp.
GGCACAGCAGGCAAACTGTGTAAATCATTCATACATTCGCCTTTAACTCCTCTACTGTATGTTGCCATGTTATTGCTCGGCATTTACGGTTTAATTGTAACTCCACGCCAAGAAGACCCTGAAATATCAGTCCCTATTATTGATATTTTCTATCAGATGCCAGGTGCTTCTGCAGAAGAGGTGTCTAAGTTATTAATAGGTCCTCAAGAACGCGTACTTAGCGAAATTCCCAGTATTAAGCATGTTTACTCCGCCAGCGATAAAGAGATGGGAATTATTACCCTGCAATACCGCGTAGGAGAAGAAATGGAATCCGCGCTGATTCGCACCATGGCAAAACTTGAAGCCAATGCAGATAAGCTACCACCGGGTGCAAAACCCGCTTTATTAAAACCGATGGGAATTGATGATGTACCCGTGGTCACGATGACGTTGTGGTCTAACGAACTTGATGATGCAACATTACGAACGCTGGCTATAACGATTAAACAACGCCTCAAGCAACTTCCACAAACAGGTAATGCCTTTGTTTCTGGTGGTAGAGCGCGTCAGGTGCGGATTGATGTTAGCCCTGCTCGTCTTGTAGGTTTTAATTTAAGCATGGGCCAAATTGCCAAGGTGATTGAGGGCTTCAACAAAGAACAAACCGTTGGCTATACTGAACAGGGTGACTTGTTCGCATACGTTGAAACGGGGACTTTCTTACGTGGCGTTAATGATATTAGCCAATTAGTCGTAGGGCTACATCAAGGTCGCCCCGTGTTCATGAGCGACATAGCCAACGTTAGTATCGGCCCAGAACAAGCCAAACAAATGGTTACTTTCTCCAGTGGGCTTTCTTATTCTGGTGATCAGGTCGATAACGCCCAAGCCGTAACTATCGCCTTCGCGAAACACAAAGGGGCGAATGGCGTTACCGTGGTCAAGTCTATTCGTGACGAAATAGAGCGACTAAAAGGCACCTTGATACCTGATAATGTCCATGTCGAATATACCCGAGATTACGGAAAAAGTGCCAGCGATAAGGTGAATTCCCTCTTTATGGATCTAATCATCGCCACGACTGCAGTGATGTTATTAGTCTGGCTGACGATGGGTTATAAACCTTCTGTGGTGGTATTTCTCACCATTCCATTGGTATTGGTGGTTACCGTATTTTCCGCCATGTTAATGGGTTACAGCATCAATCGCGTGTCCTTGTTCGCACTGATTTTTTCCATTGGGTTCTTGGTGGATAACACCATCGTTATTATTGACAATATCTACCGTCGTTGGTTAATACACGGAAGTCCCGATACGGATATAGCGATTGATGCGGTTCGCGAAGTGGGTAACCCTACTATTCTTGCCACCTTCTGTGTGGTTGCCGCACTCGCCCCAATGGGTTTTGTGAGTGGCATGATGGGTCCTTATATGTCACCCATTCCCGCGCTAGGCTCTGTTGCCATGTTATTTTCACTGTTCGCCGCACTCGTATTTGCACCTTGGGTCGCTATGCGCGTCAAACCAAGCATGAAACAAATGAAGAAAATGCAAGAGCGCGATGCAAAAATTGATGAGAAAATAGAAGGCATCCATCAATATACGATCGGCGTACCTTGGAAAACACGCGCTACAGG
>CAZMWD010000217.1:0-4332 GCA_964569685.1 uncultured Cocleimonas sp.
TAAAAACTGTAATTGTAGTTTTGTTGCCTTGTTTTTAAGATCGTTTTTATCGTCACTCTTAGCTTCAGTATGAGAATAATAATGAAGGCGACTAATCTGTACATCATTTAAATAAGTAGCAAAGGGTTTGTTACTTGGTTTTTTATCAAGAATAACGATAATCGCATCGGATGCATATTGCCAAATTAAATCAGCGAATGCACGTAAGGCATCTTTAGGACTAGAATGCTGGTTTTTTTGACGGTTAGATGATGAAAATAATAATTCTGGTACAAATATTAGACTCGCGCCTTGTAAACGTTTTAAGGATTGTTTAAGTTCAACATCATTATGAGTGATTTGATTAAAGTCAGTATGCGCATCAACCTGACGCAAGTCGTTGACTAATCCAGGGTAATCCCTAAACGTTGCCCCTACAATTAAACAATGCAATTCCACTTTCCTCATACGGGAAGAATACTGAATTATTGGAAGAATATCGCTTATTTATCCGACTACTGTATAAGGATTAGGGATATATGGAAGATATTGAGAGTTTAATGCTTCATTAAAAATGATTTTTATTAAAATTTACAAGGATTTATAGTGAAAAATAAGGTGAAATCTCAGCATAACTCAGTGGCGAAAGAAAAACCGGTTGAAATTTCACTGATTGAGGCGGGAAACCTAGCTAATAACGGGTTATTAGCAAGTTTTCCAACGAAAAGCAGTGGGATTTCAACCCTTTTTACTCGTCATCTGAGTTTGAGATTGAATATTGAATCGTTATTTATAAAAACTCCCAAACATCTTCAAATGCTTCAATTTCATCTTTAGGCTCATCATCTGATTCTATTTTTTCAAAACTACAATAGGCAAATGAACCCAAGGTATCATCAATTGCGGTGATTTTTATTTGTTCTTGTCTATCTGATAAATTAATCGTTACAATATCATCCACACGGAAGATGAAGCCGGGGAAGATAATATTGGCTTGATCTCTTGCGCCATCAATTTCTGGAAGATACAAACCTTCAACAGGAAACGTTTGGGTCATTTCACGGCTAGTGACTTCTTCTGCAACGAGCGTCATGGCACGCTGAGATAGTATTTCAAGACCCATACAAAGTCCTTTTTTACTGACAGAATCCATCCAGCGGATCACTGATATTTGCCATAATTCTAGGTTATCTTTCGGGTCTTTTATCGCTACCATTTCACCCACACGAGCGGTACTTGATGTTTTAGATGCCTGACTTAAGCCATACCCCGAGGTGCTACTATTATCAAGGTGCCATGTGTGCATTTGTACGTCTTTTTCCTCAAACGTGTCTATATCAACAGCAGACCAAGGGCTTTCAACTGTTTCTGATGCGCTTAGCTCGGTATAAATATTATCATCTTCAACGTCTTCATTAATTTGATCAACAAAAGAATCAACCTGAGTGCCACGTAGTATCTCGAGAACATCATTCATGCGAATCACCAACGTTGCATTTTCATCACGAGGGAAACGTTTGAAACGACGATTGCGTATGGTCGTTAAGGCATAAACCAAACGCTTTGCCATACTATGCGATAACATAGGTAAGTCTTTATTTAATCCTAGTTCCGACTCTTCACTGTCACTGACAAATTCATCTAACACATGAATAGCTTTAGATAAATCGAATAAACGACTCGTCGGTGAATTAACCATCTCGCTAACGGGCATTAAGGCTGCAGGTTCATCACTGTTTAGCAGCGTGATATGTGCATATTTACTTTTAACACGATTGGCATCAGACAGTATCGGAATCTCATTGAGTAATCCTTTATAGAAGTCTCTGATACGCATAATTTCACCTTGGCGCGTACCATTAGGTCCTGCCAATGCAATCAAATTGATTAGCTTATAATAATCTTCGATTGTGAGTGCTTCACCGTCTGCATCACCATTATCAGGAATTTCTTTATGCTGAATATTATGCTCGCACGATAATAAGTACAGGTGGTGAATATCGTGCCAAATGTTTTTTTGATGTTTAACATAGACTTCGTAGCCATTCATTAATACGAGGCTCATGTATTTAATCGCGCGACCAATAGAAAGAAGGATTTTTTTCTTTGATAGGCTTCCCTTGGTAATCATATCCAACGCAGCCAGTTGATAAGAACCAGAAAGCTCCATTAACATAGACTGCTTTAATTCAAATATTTTTTGGCTTCTTTCGGGTAAGGGGAATGAGCGATTTTGGAAATGGCGACCTAAATTATCCAATGACATTTTTACATAAGGTAACAGAATTTCGGTTACATCAATTCTTGTTTGAGGCGCAATGGGCTCTTTATTTAACCCGACTAAGCCGATATAGAGCTGACGGGTTGTTTCGCCCATATCCGTAATCGGTAGTTGACCGACCCACTTCGTCGCTTTAGATGCTGTGCGTAAATTAACTTGGGCTGATAAACGTGAAGATAGTTTTTTAGAATCCGTTTTTTTCTTTTTGAATATGGACATAGCACTCATGAGATAACCTATTTCTTATTTTAATTATTTGTTACTTCTTACTGTTTTATTCTTATATTTGACAATTATAGCATTTATATTCCCTTTATTCGAGTGACAGCTTAGACCGTTCGCCGGAAACTTCCTTAACTAATTTAGGGACTAAATAACCCGGTAAGCGTTTTTTAATTGCCTTAATGAGTGCAACTGCCTGTATTTCATCCACATCAAAATGTGCCGCACCCTGAACTTTATCCAATAAATGCAAATAATAAGGCAGTACTTGAAATTCAAATAAACGATGACTTAAATTAACTAACGATTCAACATTATCATTTACATCACGCAATAATACCGATTGATTTAATACCGTTATATTTTCATCGGCTAGGCGTTGCAACACCCTACCCGTTTTATTATCAATTTCATTGGCATGATTAGCATGAATCACCATCACTTTTTGTAACTTGATGTTAGTCAGCCAATCAAAAAATGATTGATTAATACGGTCTGGTAAAATCACCGGCAAACGCGTATGAAAACGTAAGGTCTTAATATGGGGGATAGCGGCAAGATCAGTACAGATTGCGGCTAAACGTTGGTCAGACAGCATTAATGGATCGCCACCACTGAGTATAACTTCGTGTATTGTTTCATCCTGCGCTATTTGCGCTAAGGTGTGTTGCCAATGTTTTTTATCAGGAACAGATTCAGCATAGGGAAAATGGCGACGGAAACAATAGCGACAATGTACCGCGCAAGCACCGGTAGTAATCAGTAATACACGACCGTGGTATTTTTGTAAAACGCCATTCGAGACCTCTGCGTTTAAATCACCGACAGGGTCGCTTACAAAACCTTCGACCTGTTTTTTTTCGGCAGAGATGGGTAAAATTTGTTTTAGTAGCGGGTCATTCCAATCCCCTTTTTTCATCTTATTAATAGTGGCGAATGGCACTAATAATTTAAAATGCTTTGGGTAATATAAGGTTTCTTTAAACGCTTGATCATTCGTATCAAGCTGCAATAGGCGCAATAACGTTTCTGGATCACGTATCGCTTCACTCATTTGTTGTTGCCAAGGCACAGTGCTTGGTGGCAAACAAACTGCTGAAGAATTTGCCTTATGTTTTACTACAATACCAGTTATCATACGCGCGATTGTATCTAAAGGAGTGAATCAATGGCGAGCTATAATACCAGTGAATTTAAAAGTGGTCTCAAATTTATTATGGATGGAGACCCTTACACAATTGTTGAAAACGAATTTGTAAAACCCGGTAAAGGACAGGCATTTAGTCGCGTCAAGATTCGTAACCTAAAAACAGGTCGCACCATTGAAAAAACATTTAAATCCGGTGAAAAAGTAGAAGCTGCGGATGTCATGGAAGTGGATATGGAATACCTCTATGAAGACGGGGAATTCTGGCACTTTATGGAGCCCACCAGTTTTGAACAACATGCCGCCGGTGAAACCGCTGTTGCAGATGTAAAATATTGGCTTAAAGCACAAGAAAAATATGTAGTAACCCTGTGGAATAATGCTCCGCTGAGTATCACACCCCCCAATTTTATAGAATTACAAATAACTGAGTGCGACCCCGGGGTACAAGGTAATACCGCCCAAGGTGCCACGAAACCTGCAACCGTAGAAACGGGTGCTCAAATCAAAGTCCCTTTATTTGTAGAAGAAGGTGAAGTGGTAAAAATTGATACACGTACCGGTGACTATATCTCGCGTGCTTAAGGAGATCCTGATCAAGTCCAATTATTTTTAACTTGCTAAAACTCCCGATATTTTCCCCGAAGATCGGCGCAATAGAATGACTATTACGACTCACTTCGTGAAAAATAGCGACAGTTTT
>CAZMWD010000218.1:0-4319 GCA_964569685.1 uncultured Cocleimonas sp.
TTGAATCTTATTTCAATCATATTGGGCAAGCGCATTCGCATCTTGTTTTTATTATTTTATTTTGCGCTTTGTTAGGTGTTGTATCGGCTGTTTTTTATGTTAAAAGTAGTGATATTCATATAAAGAATAATTTTAAAGTATTGGCGGGTATCTCATTCATTATTGGAATCATAGTCACTCTATCTTTTATAAATAGTGAGGTGTTTTTTTTTGAAAAACCAACGACTGGTTTAGATATGGGGTTAGGTTTACTTGCTCCTTTATTGGTCGTTTCTTTTGCAAACTATTTACTCGGTATTTTTTTGTATTGGGTAATGTAAATGCGTAAAAGTTTGCGTATTAGTGCCAAGAAATTCTATGCGTAAAAAAGAGTTACGGTATTAATTATGGTATTAACTGTGTCGCTTAGCATCTATCACATGGGGTAATTGTGCTATTTTTTCCAATGCTTCAAAAAGTTGTACGGTGTTTTCGATTTGTATGGAGATATTGAGTAGCGAGACCAATTCGGTATTGCCACGTTGTGTATTGATGTCAGCTACATTAATTTGTTCTTTGGCAAGCACCGTTGTTACATCGCTGAGTAAGCCTGGTTGATTAAACCCCGTCACTTGAATGTCAACCGTGTAGGCGGTGGTTTCTGTTCCCCAGCTTGCTTCTGCTAAGCGCAATGATTTTTCTTCACCCAAGTTGTTTTCATCGATATTGGGGCAGTCTTTACGGTGAATAGTAATGCCGCGACCGAGGGTGATATAGCCGGTAATTTCATCGCCAGGTACGGGTTTACAGCAGTTTGCTATTTCAACCAGTAGGTTGCTTACCCCTTGAATTTGAATGCCTCGATCATCGTGTTTATCTTTGACGCTGATTTTACGGAATTTAAATTCTGCTTTTTTGGGTATATCGAGTGTGGCTGTTAGCTGGGTGATACTAATATCACCACGACCTAGCGCAATTAAAAATTCATTCTCAGACTGTTGGTGAAATCGTTTTAAAAGAGGCTCAAGATCAATTTTTTTAAGGTTTAAACGATGCTTCTCTTGCTCGATAATTTCCTTGCCGTCGTGTAAGTTCTTTTCGTGATCTTGCTGGCGAAACCAGTGGCGAATTTTACTACGAGAACTTGCAGAACCAATATAACCCAATGATGGATTTAGCCATTTACGACGAGGTTGTTCGGTTTTTTGGGTAATAATTTCAACTTGGTCACCGTTTCTTAATTTGTGATCTAAAGGCGCAATCACGCCATTTACTTTTGCGCCGGTGCAACGGTGACCGACGCTGGTATGGATAGCGTAAGCAAAATCGAGGGGTGTAGAGTCTTTTGATAGCTCTAGAATTTTACCCTGTGGAGTGATGACGAAAACACGATCAGGAAAAATTTCAGCTCGGAAATCTTCTAATAGCTCGCTGTCATTTTCATCGCTATCCAATAGCTGGCGTAACGAACCTACTACGCGCTCCATTGTGGCATCTTGTGTGCCACCTTCTTTATAACGCCAGTGTGCGGCAACTCCAAGCTCTGCAAACACATGCATATCTTCGGTGCGAATTTGAATTTCCACATAGCGACCTTTGGGGCCAATAATAACGGTGTGCAACGATTGGTAGCCATTCGGCTTTTTATTCGCAATATAGTCATCTAATTCGGCAGGAACGTGTTTCCATTTTTCGTGAACAATGCCTAGTGTGGTATAGCATTCTCGTACATCATGAACGACTACACGTATGGCGCGTAAATCATACAATTGATCAATGGATAGTTTCTTGCGTTGCATTTTTTTCCAAATGCTGTAGATGTGTTTTGGGCGACCATAAACCTCGGCATTTAAATCTGAATCTTTTAGTAGCTTTTGTAATTCTTTGGTAAAGTTTTCAACATAGGCTTCACGTTCTATGCGTTTCGAATCTAATGATTTTGCAATTTGTTTGTAAACAATGGGTTCTAAATAACGAAATGATAAATCTTCCATTTCCCACTTTAGTTGGCTGACACCTAAACGATTAGCCAGTGGAACAAAAATGTCCATGGTTTCTTGGGCGGTAGCGCGTCGTTCATGTAATTCAGCGTGGTTTAATAAACGCAAATATTGTAAGCGCCATGCAAGATGTATCAGTACCGCACGCACATCGTCAACCATTGCCAATAACATACGGCGTAATCTTTCTGCTTGTTCTGGAATGGGGGTTTCGTTACCGGTGGGGGCTTTAAAATTATGTAGCCAGCGCATATTTTTAACAAGCAAAGCAATGGTGCTGTTAAATTTTTTGGCAATTTCATCTAAAGAATAGATGTCGCCTAGTCTTACATCGCTGAGTACCGTGGCAATAAGGGTGACTTGATCAACTTGCAAGGTGCATAAAATATCTGCAACATCTAAGCCCGATGGAATGTGCGGATCGCGGTCAACAGAGCGGGTTTCCAGCATTAAATCGACGGCATGGATAACAAACTCCCGATCTTCTTCACTCTCGGAAATCCATAATAGTGTGATCCATTCATCACGGCCACGCTTTGATGTATCGCTTAATAAGCTATGTTGCATAAGTTATGTGTGCCTTTTAATTTTAAGGCGTTGCCCTTGATCAGAGATTTTTTACTTATTTTTATATGCCTATAATGTCATAAATTTATGATTTTGTCTTCTAACTCGTGAATGGAGCGAATAACCGCGTCCGGTATTTTCCCTCCTGGCCAAGGTTGTAGTTTGGGGTTGTACCAAATGGCTTTCATACCGGCATTGTGTGCGCCAATAATGTCTCTGGCGGGATCATCGCCTACATAGACCGATTCGTGTAAATCGTGTGGGCTTAAATCAATGGCTTGATGAAAGATGTCTTTGTGCGGTTTACTGACACCTGCTTTTTCAGACGATAAGGTAAAGTCAAATAAATGCCCGATACCGATATGATGTACATCTGCGTTGCCGTTACTGATAACGCCTAGTGTGTATTTTTTAGATAGTTGTTCTAAAACGTCTAAGGTGCCTTCAAAAAAAGAAACCTCATTTCTGGCTAACCAGAAAACTTCAAAACCCGTTTCAATGAGGATTTTATCAAAGCCATAACCCGTTTCATCACCAAGCTTTTCTAACCAGCGTTTACGAAGTAAGGTTAAATCATGCTTATATTCTTGATTATCGTGCATAAAAGCCATGCGCTGGTCTATTAATTCAGTCTCGCTGTATTTTGCGGTGATCTTTGGGTAATATGATTTTAGCCACGTATAAAACTTTTTTTCTGCGCGCATGATAACCGAATGGCAGGCCCATAAAGTGTCATCTAAATCAAATGTAATACAACGAATGGTCATGGATTGTAATATGGTATCTAACGTTATAAAAAACAAGCTTTTTTGGGTGGTGAGTAGTTTATTGTTTGCTATTTTCTTTGTTGTGGGTGCGCAAGCTAGAACACTGGTTTTAGTGCATGGCTTTTTGTCCAATGATATGAATTGGCATCACTCAGGCTTTACTCTGCCGTTAATAAAGACGGGCTGGAAGGATGGTGGGAGCTACGGATTTACACCACAGGCAATGTTGTTACCGCGCGGTGTTAACTTAAAAGGTGATGTGTTTTATACCGTTAATTTACCTTCTCAAGCCAATTTACAAATTCAAGAAGAGTTGCTTTTACAGTATTTACATCATTTGTTTACGCAACGGGGTGAGCCCATGACGTTAGTGGGTCATTCTGCGGGTGGTGTGGTTGCCAGATTGTATGCACTAGATCCAAGACGCCAGCCGGTAAATGGTTTAATTACGATCGCTTCTCCGCACTTAGGCACTCCAGTGGCTAATGTAGCTTACATTGCGGGTAATTCCCCGTTAGGAATGATGGCAAGTTTTGCAGGCGGTGAAGAGTTGCAAAATTCACGTGGTTTATTTTCTGATTTAAAAGAAGAGACTCCCGGTAATTTTCTTTATTGGATGAATCATCAGCCACATCCTGATTTACATTACGCTTCTATTATCCGGAGTAATAAAAGGGTCACTAAGGTGAATCAGTTTGATTTTATGGTGCCACCGAATAGTCAAGATATGAATAATATTTGGGCCTTAAAAGGGCGTTCGGGAACAGCGGTAGTGAGCGAAGGTCATATGCTTAATGGCAAGGATGGGATGGTGGTGTTGCAGGTGTTGAAGGCTATAAAAAATGAATCGAAGTAGTTTTTCGATCAGCTATTTAAACTACTTAGATTCACATCTGAAACGCATAACTTGTAGCAGGGTCTTTGATAATTAGTTGAATTTACATTATAATTTGTGGCTCTCCCAAATACCACCCGAGGAGAATGGTTGCGCTAGCGTGTCTAGGAG
>CAZMWD010000219.1:0-4315 GCA_964569685.1 uncultured Cocleimonas sp.
GGATGTTTATGTGCCACGTTCATTAGCAGTCTTGCGACACGCTTCAGAATAATAAATCTGTTATACAGAAGTATTGAAAATAAACATTAAAGTATGTGGGAAACAAACTAGGAGCCTGTCCGAGAACTAGAATCGTAACGAAAATCACAGAAATATTATAAGCTGGATTTATTGAAAGAGGCGAATAGCACGGCTCTTTAACGATTTCAATAAGTTCAGATTATGATGTTTATGGGATTTGCAGTAAATTCTTAGTTCTCGGACAGGCTCCTAGCTACAAGTCTTTTTAGACAAAAAAAGAAAAGCCTACTCATAGAATAGGCTTTTCGGTTTTATCGGTTGGGGGAGCATCCACCTTCCCGATTGTACTTCTCCTAGCGGTTGGAGAAATTCTTTACAAACTGTTGTATTAATTTGTATCTTTTCAATAGCCTTCTAAAGGCGTATTTTGCAACACAAATAGAGACTTAAAACAATACTAAGCTTTATTTGATATATGTCAAGAAGCAGAAATATATTCCAATATTATTAAATACTTATATACTCTTTGGCTTTTAGTCCAATTAATTAACAAGAAAAGGTTTCTTATTTAAAAAGGGTGTTCTATCCTGCTTATCAATGAAACTCAGAAAAAGAGAAATTAGGAGAAACAAGTGTTTGAAGTGTTAGAAACAACACAAAGTTTACGGGACTTTGTAGAAAAAATATCAGGCTGTGAATGGATCGCACTTGATACCGAATTCTTGCGAGAAAAAACCTATTACTCAAAATTGTGTTTAGTTCAAATAGAAGCGGATGGACACCGCGCTTGTATTGACCCTTTAAACATTGAAGATCTTACGCCCCTATACGATTTATTAAAAAACCCCAATATCATCAAAGTGCTACATGCAGCGCATCAGGATTTAGAAATATTCCATCAATTAATAGGGCAAGTGCCCGCCCCTATTTTTGATACACAAATTGCCGCTGCTGTTTTAGGCTTGGGCGACCAAATGGGGTACGCGCGCTTAGTCGAACAAATGCTCAATGTAATATTGCCCAAAACACAAACACGAACCGACTGGTCGAGACGACCGCTTAAATCAGCGCAATTAGAATATGCGATTGATGATGTACGCTATTTAGCAAAAATTTACCCAATGATGCATGAGCAATTAATAGATCAAGATCGCTTAAAATGGCTAGATAAAGATTTTGAACGAACTGAAAGCCCACAAACCTACGCGATTAATGCAAGAGAGCGATGGAAAAAAATCAGGGGCAATCAGGTACTAAAACGCCCTCAATTAGCAGTATTGCGAGAACTTGCCGAATGGCGTGAAAATTTAGCTGAAAAAACCAACCGCCCACGTAAATGGATTTTAAGCGATGATATTTTACTGGATTTATCACGCCAGCAACCCAATAATAAAAAAGAGCTATCTGAAGTAAGAGGTTTAAGTGCAGAGCGCGTAGAAAAAAATCATTCGCATTGGTTACAACTCATTCAAGCGGGAAAAGAGTGTAACGAATCTGACATGCCAGAATTACCACGAAGCAAAAAACCAACACCCACTCAAAATACCTTGATTGATATGTTGATGTTGGTATTGCAAATTCAAGCAAAAAAACACGGTATTACACCCGCCGTTATCGCCAGTAGAAAACAAGTGGCGAATATGATTCAATCAGGTGATTCTACCCTGTCGGATGATTGGCGTGGCGCAATGGTGAATGAGCCGTTTGCGGATATTATTGCCGGCAAAAAAATACTTCGAGTGATAGATAGAAAAGTTACGTTAGACACCCCATAGTAATAACTATGTAATGCTATTCAAAACAACTTCATTAATTATAAGAAACAAAGAAATGAGCAAACTCCAAGAAAACCCATTGTTGAATATCAAAGACCTGCCGGATTACTCAAAAATCAAAGCAAAACATATTGAGCCTGCGCTTGATGAAATGTTAAAAAAGGGTCGTGCTTTAACGCAGTTGTTATTAGAAGAAAATAAAAGCTACACGTGGAGTAACTTAATCGAACCACTTGAAATTTCTGATAACGAAATGTCACGCATGTGGTCGCCGATTAGCCACATGAACGGCGTAGTAAATACACCAGAATTGCGCGATGCCTATAATGCCTGTTTGCCTAAATTAAGCGAATACAGTACCGAAATGGGGCAAAACAAAGCACTGTTTGAAGCGATTCAGCAAATACAAGATAAGCAAGATGAACTAGGGCTAGATTCTGCACAGCGTAAATCATTAGAAGATTCGCTTAAAGGGTTTCGTTTGTCGGGTGTGGATTTACCCGAAGATAAAAAGAAGCAGTACGGTGAGATCAGTAAAAAATTGTCTACATTAACCTCTGGTTATTCCGATAATGTGCTTGATGCAACCAACGCATGGACGAAGCAAATCAATGATAAATCAGCGCTAGTGGGTTTGCCTGAAACAGCCATTGAGCAAGCCGCTGAATCCGCCAAACAACGTGAGCAAGAAAACTGGTTGCTGACCTTAGAGTTCCCTTCTTACTATGCGGTGATGACCTATGCGGATGATCGTAAACTGCGCGAAGAGATGTACCGTGCTTATAGCACACGTGCCTCTGATCAAGGTGATAGTACATTAGACACCTATCAATTAGACACCTGTCAATTAGATAATAGTGAAAACATGGGCAATATTTTGCAGTTGCGCCAAGACAAAGCGCGCTTATTAGGCTTTGATAGCTTTGCCAATTTATCATTAGATACTAAAATGGCAGAGTCACCCAATCAAGTACTGGAATTCTTAGCAGAGCTGGCAGAAAAATCATTACCTTTTGCTAAAAAAGAAATGCAAGAATTAAAAGAGTTTGCTAAACAAACGCTGGCGTTAGATGATCTACAAGCGTGGGATTTAGGCTACGTTAGCGAAAAATTAAAACAGCAACGCTACAGTATTAGTGATGAAGATTTAAAACCCTATTTTCCTGTTGATAATGTATTGGCGGGCTTGTTTCAGTTAGTCGAAAAACTATACAAGGTTTCGATTAAGCAAAATAAAGACCAAGCAAGTTGGCATAAAGACGTACGTTTTTATGAAATATTTGATGCATCCGGTGAGCTAAAAGCACGTTTTTATCTCGATTTATACGCGCGCCAACACAAACGTGGTGGCGCATGGATGGCTGATTTTTGTAGCCGTTTTAAGCAGGGTCAAACCCTGCAAACACCGGTTGCATTTATGACCTGTAATTCAGCCGCCCCCGCAGGTGGCAAACCCGCTTTATTTACGCATGATGAAGTGATCACTCTATTCCATGAGTTTGGACACGGTTTACACCACATGATGACGCAGGTGGATTACCTTGATATATCGGGTATTAGCGGTGTGGAATGGGATGCGGTCGAGTTACCCAGCCAATTTATGGAAAATTGGTGTTGGCAACGTGAAGCATTAGATATGTTCGCCACGCATTATGAAACAGGCAATAAAATTCCTGATGAATTGTTCGATAAAATGCAAGCGGCACGCCATTTTCAAAGTGCAATGGGCATGGTGCGCCAGTTAGAATTTTCAATTTTTGATATGCGCATGCACATGGATACCAGCATCAAAAATGCGCAACAAATTCAAGCAATATTGGATAAAACACGCAGTGAAGTGGCTGTCTCTATCCCGCCTTCGTTCAATCGTTTTCAACATGGTTTCTCACATATTTTTGCTGGTGGTTATGCCGCCGGTTATTACAGTTACAAATGGGCAGAAGTGCTTTCTGCCGATGCTTTCGCGCGCTTTGAAGAAGAAGGTTTGTTTAATGAACAAGTCGGCAAAGACTTCTTAACAGAGATTTTAGAAGTGGGTGGCTCACGCCCTGCTATGGAATCGTTTAAAGCCTTTAGGGGCAGAGAGCCTAAAGTAGATGCGTTACTAAAACATTCTGGATTAGAGAAAGCGGGCTTAGAACAAGCGGGTCTAGCGACATGAGTGACCCATCATTAGCAAAATTTAAGATTGCCAGTTGGAATGTCAACTCATTAAAAGTGCGCCTTCCTCATGTACAACAGTGGTTAGAAAAAGCCCAACCCGATGTGCTGGTCTTACAAGAAACCAAAACAATTGATGATAACTTTCCCCTAGATGAAATTCACGCTATGGGTTATGAAGTTGTTTTTATCGGTCAAAAAACTTATAACGGCGTTGCTATTCTGGCTAAGAAAGACTATTTAATTGAAGACGTGGTGATGCAACTACCCGATCTTGATGATCCGCAACGACGAATCTTAGCAGCCACTATCAACGGTATCCGCATCCTTAATTTGTACGTGGTGAATGGCTCGGAAGT
>CAZMWD010000220.1:0-4315 GCA_964569685.1 uncultured Cocleimonas sp.
AAAGTCGGATTCTAAAGAGTCATCAAAAAAAGAGTAGCAACTAGAGTAGCAACTAAGAGTAGCACTAAAAATTACTTTAATTACTCTGGTTGAATGATTCTAGCTGATCTATACTTGGCGCGGTCACGGATGTGGTTTTCTATCGGTTGGTTTTCGCCGATAGACTGCGTTGCTGAAATAGTTGCGTAAGCCTGCTATGCGCCCATTTCAGCGCCTTGCTATCGACAAAAACCAACTCGCTATAAAATCCGCATCCGTGACCGCGCCAAGTATATAATGGACTGATTCCCTTGACTAAGTAGCTGTTTTATGACGAATAACGATCTTCTCAATTATGTTCCCTCCAATGATTTATTTAAAGATAAAGTCATCCTAGTCACGGGTGCTGGCTCTGGAATAGGGCGCGCTATTTCATTGGCTTACGCACGTTTTGGTGCAACGGTCGTATTGCTGGGTAAAACATTGCAACAACTCGAATCTGTCTATGATGAAATAGAAGAAGCAGGCTGGCCAGAACCTGCGATTTACCCACTTAATATGGAAGGGGCGAATGTTAATGACTATCAGGATATGGCAGAATCCTTCAAAGAAAAGCTCGGTGGTCTTGATGGAATTGCATTGAATGCGGCTTGGTTGCCTGCGTTTATTCCGTTTAAAGAATACGATATAGAATTATGGTCGAAAACCATCACGGTTAATTTACATGCTAACTTTTTGATTACCCAAGCGTGTTTGCCTTTGTTAGAACAATCGAATGATCCTGCGATAGTGGCATCTGCTCACGATTCACGTAAGGCGTACAATGGTGCATTTGGTATAGCCAAAGCAGGTTTGGAAGCGATGATGGATATTCTCGCGGATGAATACGATACAGACGAGAACTTTATTCGTGTAAACAGTATTGATACCGGTCCGTTGCGTACCCAAATGCGCAAAATGAATTACCCCGGTGAAGATATGGAAACGTTGGCAACACCCGAAGCGGTGGTTGGTCCTTATCTTTATTTTATGGGCGCTGATGCAAAAAAACGCACGGCTGAGAAAATAGCCTATGAAAAACTACCTGCCGATACCGCATGGTCGGGTGATGTGTCGCAAAGGTAAATCGTAGGTTGGTGCTGAGCTTGCGAAGCCCAACGATCAACGTCGTGTTGGGCTTCGTTCCTCAGCACCAACCTACAAAACGTACTTTTGCGACACCCTCTGCTAGGTGGAGGGAGTTAATAATAGAAGTTTTTCACTTTGAGTGTATGAAAATACTTTTGGGGAAATTAATAAGTATCAAATATGAAACAGGATAAGCTATTTTCAGATACTCAGCCCTTGGTTGATTTCGCCTTTGATGATGCTGTCGCCGATGTGTTTCCGGATATGATTAGGCGCTCTGTGCCGGGTTATGAAACCGTTATTTCGATGCTCGGTGTGTTAGCACAGCATTATGCACAAGATAATTCCAATGTGTATGATCTGGGTTGTTCTTTAGGTGCGGCAACGCTTGCACTGCATCGTCAAACGCGCTCGCTTGCATTGCAACATATTTGTGTTGATAACTCCGAAGCAATGGTGAAACGCTGTCGGTCAAAATTACAACGTCATATGCCTAATGCGAGTTTAGAGGTATTGTGCGAAGATATTGAAAAAGTTGAAATTAAAAATGCATCACTGGTGGTAGTCAATTTCACCTTGCAATTCATTCCGACAGAATCACGTCTTAAATTATTGAAAAAAATAGCCGATGGTTTATTGCCAGGTGGAGCTTTGGTTTTATCTGAAAAATTGGTTTTTGAAGATGAGTCAGTCAATCAATTACAAATAGATTGGCATCATGCGTTTAAACGCGCTAATGGTTATAGCGAACTTGAAATAAGCCAAAAACGTGCAGCGATAGAAAATGTATTAGTTCCAGATACTAAGCAAGAACATATTGAACGCTTGAACCAAGCAGGTTTTGATCAAACAATTCAATGGTTTCAGAATTTTAATTTTGCTTCGTTTGTGGCGATAAAAGAGAATGTATAAATAGGATGTTTGATTTTGAATCTCTGTATCAAGACCTGAATGAAAATAACTTTAACGAATGGTCTGAAATTCTCCCACAAAAAATAGAACAGGGTTTTGCAGATCGTTTGCACGGCAAGCGTGAAGAATGGCAATCCATTTTAACAACACTGCCCGATATTAAAGCCTCTACGATTGACCTTGGTAACGATAAATTACACATAGGAATAGCTAAGGATTGTGATGCTGGTAAGCGTCAACAATTAACGGAATTACTGAAACAATTGCATCCGTGGCGTAAAGGTCCTTACGAGTTATTTGGGCTTCATATCAATACCGAATGGCGTTCTGATTGGAAATGGCAACGTATTAGCCCGCATCTTAGTTCGTTAAAAAATCGTTCTGTGCTGGATGTTGGTTGCGGTAATGGCTATCACATGTGGCGTATGTTTGCAGAAGGCGCGCGTTTGGTTGTAGGGGCTGATCCCAGCCAGTTTTTCCTTACCCAGTTCCACACTATTAAAAAATATATCGGTGAAGCACCCGTACATCTATTGCCGTTCAAAAGCGAAGAATTACCTGCCTTTAGACAAGAATATAAGGGGCTGGGGTTTGATACGGTATTTTCGATGGGCGTGCTATATCATCGACCCTCACCGATTCATCACTTACAAGAGCTCAAAAGTTTTCTACGATCAAATGGGGAATTGATATTGGAAACCTTGGTTTTAGAGGGTGATGATAATCGGATATTAATCCCGCAAGATCGTTATGCCAAAATGCGCAATGTCTGGTTTATCCCCACAACGTCTGTTTTAGAACGCATGTTAGAACGGGTAGGTTTTACTAATATTCGCGTGGTTGATGTAACAAAAACCAGTATAGAAGAACAACGCAGTACGGATTGGATGACGTTTGAATCGTTGTCTGATTTTTTAAATCCTGAAGATAGCAGTAAAACCATTGAAGGTGATCCTGCGCCTGTCAGAGTTGTTATCATTGCTAATGCGCCTTAGTAGTAATTTTCCCAAAAGTATTTCCATGAATTAAAGTATAAATAGCACATCAGTATTCGCATGGCTTTGGCACTGAAAATCAATACATAACTAAGGGGTAATACGGAAATTACAATGTTAATAAAAAGTTAACGAGATCAGATTTATTCTCTTTGCTCAATTCTTTCATTGTAGGTAAATCTGTCTCTTTTATCTTATTTTTATCAATACTGGTGTAGTAATTAATAACATCGTTTAAGTCTGCAAAACGCCCATCGTGCATATACGGTGCAGTTTTAGAAAGGTTGCGTAATGAAGGGGTTTTATAAGCCCCCGCTAAAACATGCTTATCTCTATTCGCATATTTTAATTCTAAACATTGCTCTACTTTAGCATCACTATATTTCCCTAAACAATTAAATTTATCTCGAAGAACAGCATCAATGATTTCTGATCGACCGTTATCAAAGCCACGAATACCTGTGCCGATATTATGAAATTCATCATTGCTTAATAATCCGCCGCGGTGACAATTTGAACAGCCCACTTCCTTGCTGATAAAAAGTTTTAAACCTTTTTGTTCTGATTTATTTAAACGGGTGGATTCACCCTTAATGCTTATCTCATCTATAAATTGATCAAAGCGTGTCGGTTTATTTTTAATCGTTGAAACAAAAGAGGCTATTACTTTTCCAATATTAGAAAATACACGATTCACCTTATGTCTTTGCTCTTTTGATAGTTTTTTCCATGCGATTAAATGATCTATATTTGACTCTGGTCCTGCTTTTGGGGGGTAAGTTTTCAATGCTTCTCGCGTGGGTAATTCATGCTCCATTTGACTAAAAACTAATTTATATTTTTTTCGGTATTGTTCATCTTTAGCAATAAAATGAAAAAGTTGCATACGCGTAAAATCATGTTCAGCAGGGTTTTCTATCGGTCCTAACGCCTGTGCCCAGAGGCTGTCTTTTCTACCATCCCAAAAAAACCAATTTTGTTCTGCGACATTAAGTAAACTAGGCGTATTACGCGTGCCAATACGCGATCCTACCGCCACTTTTTTAGTATCAGTAAATGCCAGTGATTTTATATGACAACTAGAACATGCAATATTTTTGTTATTACTCAGTCGAATATCATTAAACAATAATTTACCGAATTTAATTGCATGGGTGTTGTTAACAACACTATTAGAAGGATCATGACTATATTGAGGAATATGCTTAAATGAGAATTGCTTTATTCTTTGTAACTCTGTATTTGACCATGCTTCTGCTTGAAGCGAAATGGTTAACAAGAGTGGTAACAATAAAATAAAT
>CAZMWD010000221.1:0-4312 GCA_964569685.1 uncultured Cocleimonas sp.
TATGTTCATCCTTATGTTCATCCTTATGTTCATCCTTATGTTCGTTAGCACTTTCTACAATACCGTGTTCAGCACTGTGCGCTTTTGAAGCATTTAATAAGTAAATATTAGGTGCATCTGCTAATGAAACAATCTGCGTGTTGTTATTTTGGGTATAGCTAAATGCGGGATTAAGCATCATCTCAAAATGTTCATCAATACGAAAAATAATATCTGCTGTTTTAATTTTTCGAATATCCGAAGGCTTAAAACTATAATGATGAGGGGATGCAAAATCAGGAATTAATTGCTGACTTTGAGAATTTTCGACACCATCCATAATGGCTAATACCAACGCTTGAATGGGTTTGATTGTGGTTACAATTTGTAACTGAACTTTATTGTCATTTGCAGAGGCAGATAACATTCCTATGAGAGAAAAAAATAGTACAATAGCGCGCATGTTGACTCAATCCAAAGAAGCTTCACCAACCACACTTGCCACATTACAAGGTATTGGTTTAAATTTTCATAAAAAACAGATTTTGCATGATATTAGCTTGGAATTGCAAGCAGATAAAATATTAACGCTGATTGGTCCAAACGGCGCAGGCAAATCTTCACTGGTGCGTATTCTGCTCGGTCTTCAATCACCCGACAGTGGTAAGGTTTGGAGAAAGCCCAAATTACGCATCGGTTATGTACCGCAAAAAATCCATATTGATGCTTTAATGCCTTTAACGGTTGAGCGATTTATACGCCTTGCAGGCAATGGGGATATTAAAAAGGTACTGGATACTATTTTACAAACAACTGGCATTTCACATTTAAAAAATCAAAGCGTACAGCAACTATCAGGCGGTGAATTTCAACGTGTTTTATTAGCCCGTGCTTTAATTAATCAACCAGAATTGTTAGTGCTTGATGAGCCTGCGCAAGGCGTAGATGTGATTGGGCAAGGCGAATTGTACGAGCTGATTGCACATCTTAAAGACGCACATGGTTTTGGCGTGTTAATGATCTCGCATGATTTACATTTAGTGATGCAAAAAACAGATCAAGTATTATGCTTGAACCAGCATATTTGCTGTAGTGGGCAACCCGACGATGTCAGCCAGCACCCTGAATACTTACGCTTATTTGGTAATATTTCTGCAGAAGGTTTAGCGGTTTACACCCATAATCATAACCATTGTCATGATTTACACGGCGATGTTGTGGATGGCAATGATTGTGGGCACGACGAACACCAGCATGACATAAACATAGATGCCGAAAGCAAGGGCAATGACATAAGCAGTGACAAAAGGAATCATACCGATGGATGATTTTTTAATACGTGCATTATTAGCAGGCTTAGCTGTTGCACTAATCGCCGGTCCACTCGGTGTTTTTATTGTATGGCGCAGGCTCGCCTACTTTGGTGATACGCTCTCACATTCGGCGATTTTAGGCGTTGCATTAGGGTTTTTATTATCCATCAATATCAATATTGGTATTTTGATTTCCAGCCTGTTCGTAGCAGGCTTGTTAATCGCATCACAGCGTCAAAAACAACTCGGTAGCGATACCATGCTGGGTATTATGTCGCATACCGCGTTGTCTTTAGGTTTGATCTTAATTAGCTTCGTGCACGGCGTTAAGGTCGATATTAATGCTTGGTTGTTTGGCGATATTTTATCCGTGGGTTGGCAAGACCTATGGCTGATTGGTGCAGGAGTCGCGTTAGTACTTGGCTTGTTAACGTTTATTTGGAAGCCGCTGTTATCGCTGACCGTACACGAAGAATTAGCGCGCGTAGAAGGCGTGAATGTTTCTTTAATTAGTGCAATTTACACGTTGTTGATTGCCATTTTGGTCGCTATTTCTATGAAGATAGTCGGCGCATTGCTCATCACATCGTTATTAATAATCCCCGCTGCCACGGCGCGACAGTTTTCAAAAACGCCCGAACAAATGGCAGTGTTTGCGGTAATCGTGGGAATATTTTCGGTAATACTGGGTTTAGGTGCGTCTTTTCTTTGGGATACGCCAGCAGGACCTTCGATTGTGGTATCTGCTTCGGGCTTGTTTTTATTGAGTCAACTTAAATAAATTAATGAATTTCGCTGTTGAGTCTGCCATAGAAACAAATACAGAACGCTGACAAACTGTAATTTCATGTAAAAAACCAGAACTCAAGTACCTGCTATGGCATTATTCAGATATGAGTAATATTCTAATAGTTGACGATGATGTAGCACTTTGCGAAATGCTTGTGGAGTATTTGGCAACCGAAAGCTTTGTGGTTGAAACAGTACATGATGGTTTAAGTGGCGTTTCTCAAGCGCGCAGTAAAAATTATGATGCGATTATACTCGATGTGATGCTACCTAAAATGGATGGCTTTAGTGTCTTGCAAGCACTGCGGAAAAACGTAACAACCCCCGTTATTATGCTGACTGCCAAAGGCGAAGATGTTGATCGTATTATTGGCTTAGAAATGGGCGCAGATGATTATTTGCCCAAACCTTGTAATCCACGTGAATTAGTCGCCCGCCTTAAAGCAATTATTCGACGCACCCAATTTTCACCCCATACGCAAGATGAAATCAAAACAGGTCAATTAACCGTTAAACCCAAAGCGCGTCAGGCGTTTTATCATTCCGAATTACTAGCACTTACCAGTAGCGAATATAATTTATTAGAAGTATTGGCGCGGCAGGTGGGGCAGGTGGTCGATAAAGAGACACTTTCCGAACAAGCACTTGGCAAAAAACTCACCGCTTATGATCGTAGCATTGATATGCACTTGAGCAAACTGCGCCAAAAATTGGGCGATGAAGATCAGCAATTAATCCAAACCGTGCGCGGTATTGGCTACCAATTAACGAGTCAATAACGTAACTTCTAATAAGGAAATTTTAGGATAATGGGACGCTTATTTTGGAAAATATTTCTATGGTTTTGGTTAACGCTGTTGTTAATCGGCGCAGGCGTATCGTGGGGCACAGCAATTTATGTACAAAATTCAGAGAAGCTTCAACAACGCGATTTTCGTTCACGCTTTATTTCAAGTCGTGTAGAACTACTTCGTCAAGTGCTTCGCTATGGCGGGGGCGAGGCCGTCAGTGATCTTCTTAAAAATAAAAAAGCAGGTTTACGGCGTGTGAAGGTTTATATCGTAAATGAGAATAATCAAGAAATATTAGGGCGTACTTTCAATAAAGAAGCCCCCGGTTTTAAGCAGTATCCGCCAGTAAAAACGATAGAGGGCGAAACCTATAGCATCTTTTCTATCCAACGCCCCAGAGTACATAAAAGCACGCTGTCACGCATGTTAAGACCGTTTAAACGTAGCCCCGCGATTTATTTATTATGGTTAGGCATCGCCTTAGCGCTCAGTAGCCTCGTTGTTTTTTGGTTAGCCCGCTATATGAGCAAACCGATTAGAACGCTTCAATCAGCCACCAAGAAATTTTCTCAAGGCAATTTAGATACACGGGTCGCAGGTCTTATCGGTAATCGGCGTGACGAAATTGCTGATCTTGGGCAAGATTTTGATCGTATGGCAGAACGCTTACAAAGCCTGATTAATAATCAAAAACAATTACTCAGCGATATTTCGCATGAACTGCGCTCACCCTTAGCGCGTATGCAAGTCGCCATTGGTTTAGCCAAAAATAAAACAGGCGATGAAGTAGCCCCCGAAATGCTCCGAATAGAGCAAGAAACTAATCGCTTGGATGATTTAATCGGGCAATCTTTAACCTTATCCAGACTCAATGCAGGCGCAGTTTACCCGAAAGATGATTTTATCGACATCGGCAAATTGCTCGACGACATTGTGATTGATTGTAATTTTGAAGCGACGGATCAAGACAAGAAAGTAACCTTGAGATACGAGCAAACATGGACGATCAATGCCAATGTGGAACTGTTACGCAGAGCATTAGAAAATATTATTCGCAATGCCGTTCACTACACGGCTTCGGCGACAACGGTAGAAGTTACTTTACATGGGTTCGCACTGAATCAATCCGATGCGTTTAAGGTCAGCATTTGTGATCAAGGAAAGGGCGCACCAGCAGAAAAACTAGATAGCTTATTCGAACCCTTTGTAAGGCTTTCGGAAGCCAGAGATAGAGACAGCGGTGGTTACGGGTTAGGGCTTGCTATCGCCAAACGTGCGATTGAATTTCATCAAGGTGAGATTACGGCACGAAATAGAACCACACGAGGCTTATGTGTTGATGTTGTCATTCCACTGAATACTACCGTAGAGGCAATTACATAAAATTACACAGCCAATACCCTTCTTTACAGCAATACCGCCTATAGTAGTTAAACCATG
>CAZMWD010000222.1:0-4290 GCA_964569685.1 uncultured Cocleimonas sp.
TCTTGGCAAACATTAAATACAAATAAAATATGAAAAAAATAATCACCTTCTTTACCCTATTTACGCTCCTGTCCTTCTTTTCAAACAGCAGTTTTGCTCTTAATCAAAGCGATCTACTCAAACCCGATGATGCTTTTAAAGCATCATTACTGCAAGTTTCCCCTGATCGTATCAAGGTTACATGGGATATTGCAGAGGGTTATTATTTATACAAAAAACGGTTTTCTTTTGAAAGCGATAATCCTGAAATTAAACTGGGAGACCCCGTATTCCCAAAAGGAAAAATCATAGATGATCCTGGGTTTGGTAAAGTAGTATCGTATCGTCAGAAAGTATCAATAGAAATTCCTATTACTTACAACAGCGATAACACAGAATTTTCACTCAAAACCAAATCTCAAGGCTGTGCAGATATTGGTCTTTGTTATCCTCCGCAGAAGAAAACGCTGACACTATCACTGACACCCCCAACCGTTGAAACGACTGCGACTGCGACTACGCCCGCCCCAAACACACTGATTAAAAAAGCCAGCCCCAAAAAGCCATTTAATCTTGCAAAAGAACTCGGCATCAGCACATCAGGCAGTGCCAATGCGCCTTTACCGCCTGATAAGGCCTTTGCGTTAGATATTACCGCCCACAAAGATGCTAACGGTAAGACCTTTCTTAATGCGCACTGGAACATAACACCAGGGCATTACCTTTACCAAGATAAAATAAAATTCAAGCTAACCTCGCCTGAAGGGGCATCTCTTGGCAAACCCGTGTTGCCCAAAGGCGAAGAAGAACATGATGAGTACTTCGGTAATATCATCATTTACAACAATAATATTGACGTCAAAGTACCTGTTATTGGTTTGCCTCAAAACACAAATAGCCTTAGCGTTAAAACCTCCTATCAAGGTTGTTCTAAATTAACCGGTATTTGTTACCCACCACAGCACAAAACCCAAACAATTAAGCTTGCTACTGCAACTACTTCAACTACTGCAACTACTTCAACTACTGCAACTACAACGGCAGTAGCCGATACCGCCAACACATCCTCAACAAGCAGTGCACCCACTACAGCCATCACGCAAACAGATGAAATCTCTTTTGATAAGCCCAAAGAAAGATTCAGTACTGGCAACGAATGGCTGGATAATGCACTCAATAGTAATAGCCTTTGGTTTATATTTTTTGCCGCATTAGGGGCTGGTTTAATACTTGCATTTACGGCTTGTATGTACCCGATGATTCCTATTCTATCTAGTATTATTGTCGGACAAGGTGAGGAAGTCTCTGCGCTTAAAGGCTTTTCATTATCCGCTATTTACGTACTTGCACTTGCCTTTACTTTCGGTGTGGTAGGTGCTTTTACCGCGACTTTTGCCAGTGGCGTAGGAATTCAAGCCTATTTTCAAAACCCGTGGGTACTGAGTTTCTTCGCACTATTATTTATCGCTTTAGCCTTTAGTATGTTTGGTTTTTACGATATTCAAGTCCCTGCAGGCTTACAAAATAAATTATCCAATATCAGCAATAACCAAAAAGGAGGCACCTTTATAGGCGTTGCCATTATGGGTGCTTTATCCGCATTAATTATCGGCCCCTGTGGCGGGCCTGCCTTAGCCGCAATGTTAACGTATGCTGCGGTATCTTCCAGTCCATTCAATGGCTTTATCGCATTATTTGCATTAGGTCTTGGCATGGGTTTACCCCTGTTAGTCGTCGGTGCGGGTGCGGGTAAAATGCTACCCAAAGCGGGGAGTTGGATGACAGCCGTCAAAGCCGGTGCAGGTGTTATTTTATTAGCAGTCAGCTTGGTTATTTTAGAGAGAATGCCGCATTTGTATTCCCCTTTATTTACCATGATGTTGTGGGCAATGTTACTGATTGTTAGTGGTGTCTTCTTAGGTGCGTTTGGCTCAACCGAAGAAAAAAGTGGCTGGTTTAAATTCTGGAAAGGGTTGGGACTGTTCTTTATATTCTACGGATTACTCGTCATGATTGGCGGTCAATTAGGTGGTAAAAGCGTCACCGATCCATTTTACAGTGTGAAGATGTCATCGGTTTCAAGCAGTGAAAGCGGGGGTACAAATAAAAGTAGCCCGTACGTTAAATTTAAACCCATCAAAAGCATCGCTGATTTAAAACAAGAAATCACGCTAGCAAAACAACAGAACAAAACCGTTATGCTAGACTTTTATGCCGATTGGTGTACTTACTGCATCAAATATGAACGCTATATTTTTCCCGCACCAAAAGTAAAAACACAATTGGATACACTCGTGTTACTAAAAGCCGATGTGACTAAAATGGATAAAACAGACACCGAACTAATGGAAGCATTGGGCGTGTCTCTACCGCCTTCCATTATATTCTTTGACAAAAAAGAAGGTAAGGAAATTCCTTTATCACGCGTTGTCGGTGAAATGAGTGTGGATGAGTTTTCTGCGCACCTTACAAAAATACTTAAATAGAAACTTAGATAAAAGATAATAAAGCTAAAAGCGTTTGTTTCTCTTCATGAGCTTCATGTCCTTCATGGTAAAAAAGTCTTTTATTTAACCGTGCTTATTTAACCAAAGCGGAATTTGTTCCGCCTTATCAACAAACCCCACCGGGTCTTGCTTTAACAAGCGCATAAGATCATGCACGCCATAACTGACCGCTAAAGAATCGACCCGCGCGTTTTTTGCCATTTGTAAATCATACTCGCTATCACCGATCATCAACGCTTGATTGGCATCCACATTGTGATCAACCAAAATCTCATCCAACATTTGAGGGTTAGGTTTAGAACACGTTTCATCTGCACAACGTGTAACAGGAAACATTGCGTGTAAACCAGTTTCTTGTAAACCTTTATCCAACCCTCTACGGGATTTTCCGGTGGCAATAGCTAAATCATATCCTTGATCTTTCAAGGTATTTAACATATCAACAACACCCGCAAACAAAGGGCTAGGCGTTTTGTCTTTAAACAAATAATGTTCACGATAGGTTTGCGCCATGGTCGTGATACGTTTGCCATCCATCATAGGGTAAAGTGATAAAATAGCCTCTTCCAAACCCAAACCAATAATATTCGATATTTGCTGATGTGTCCGTGGCGCTTCTTCTAATTGAAGAATTGCAGATTGCATGCAATTAACAATTTGTGCTTGAGAGTCCATTAAGGTGCCATCCCAATCAAATACCAACAAGGAGTATTTCTGTGTATTAGCCATTAATTCAAACCCTTAATTACATCTTGTAAATCATCTGCCAATGGAATTTCAAATTCATAACTTTGTTTATTATGTGGCAACTCAAATTTCAAAGAATACGCATGCAAAAATAATCGTTTTAAACCCAACTTCTTTTTTATATCACGGTTCATTGCGAAATCACCGTATTGCGAATCACCCAATAATGGAAAACCCCTATCCGCTAATTGAATCCGTATTTGATGCATTCGCCCGGTTATCAATTCTACTTTCAATAAGGAATAGTCACCGTGTGAAGTAGAAAAGTGCTTTAATGGAGAGAAAAAACTTTCTGCCGTTTTACTTTTATCATTTGTAATAGCACCATTCTCATCTGATACCACCCGCATTTTTTGTTTTTCGCCCCGCTGTTTTTTAAGCTGATTTTTAATATGCTGTCTACCACCTCGCCAATGACCTTTCACCAAGGTTTGATATTGTTTTTGAATTTGTGACGTTTTCATCAATTCATGCAACGCCAATAAGGTCGGGCGATTTTTTGCCAACATCACAATACCACTGGTTTCTTTATCAATACGATGCACTAATTCCACAAAAGATAACTCAGGGCGCAATTGTCGAAAACTTTCGATTAAACCAAAACGTACCCCTGTTCCACCATGCACCGCTAACCCAGAAGGCTTATTAATAAAAATTAGATCATCATCTTCATAAAATATTGCCTGTTTAATTTTTGTTAATAAGGTATCAGGTGCTTGAGCAACGGCTATTTTTTCTGGCAAAAATACAGGTGGAATTCGCACCACTTCGCCTTCGACTAATTTACGCGGAGGCTTTACTCTTTTTTTATCAACCCTAACCTCACCTTTGCGTAAAATACGATACACATACGATCGTGGTACATCTTTTAGCTCACGCATTAAAAAGTTATCAATACGTTGCCCTGCATGGTTTGCCGTTATTTCCACAAACCTTGCTGACTGTTTTTTGTGTTTATTAACAGGCTCACCTTCAGGATATATATGAGATTTTTTTTCCATTCTGTTTTTCCGTTACGATAAGAAAGTGTACACGTCTACCTAGTACACCGTCTAGG
>CAZMWD010000223.1:0-1812 GCA_964569685.1 uncultured Cocleimonas sp.
GAAAGTGCTAACGAACATAAGGATGAACATAAGGATGAACATAAGGATGAACATAGCCCAGAGGAACACAAACACGGACATGATGGGCATGATGAAAAACAGCATCATTCAGATCACAGCGAACACAATAAAGACATGCACATCTGGGCATCACCCACCAATGCTATTGCGATGGCAACACAAATAGCACGTTCATTAAGTAACCTTGATCCAAACAATAAACAGCATTACAGCAAAAATTTAAAACGCTTAGTGAGCAAAATTAAAGAGACGAGTGCCAAAATAAAAACAAATTTAAACGCTGTTCAAAAATCACCGTATATTGTATTTCATGATTCTTGGCAATATTTCGCTCATTATTATGAATTAGATCCACCCACCGTTGTTAATTTCCACGAGGGTATATCCGTTGGCGCAAAAACAATTCGCAAGGTGCGCCAGCAAATTAAGTCGGAGAATATTCAATGTGTGTTTTCTTCTCCAAGTTTAAACCCTGCAAGAATTAAGGTGTTAACAGAAAGTAATAATAAAATTAAAACCATTGAAATAGATGTTTTGGCACGCACACTTCCAATCAATAAAGATACTTACATTAATTGGTTAAATAATATGGGACAGCAAGTTAAACGCTGTCTGGCTACAGAATAGTCATCGACTTACCGCCTATTAACTGAAAACTTATAAACTTAATCAGAGGCTAGTTGAGGAGACCCTGATCAAGTCACATAAATTCTGGCAACGCCAAAAACCCAGAATCGAGGCATAGTTACGCGGAATGCTTATTGCCTTGCAAGTAACTATAACAAAGAGTCTGGGTTTTTGGCGTTGCCCCGTTAGGGCTGGCTTACAAGGCATCAACTCCGTTGTTGTGATTTTTGAGAAGGGAACAACCATTCTCAAAAACCACGCCTAGAATTTAATGCCTTGTAAGCCAGCAGAATTTTATGTGACTTGATCAGGGTCTCCTTGACTTATCACCCTAGACTGTATAATTATTACACTATCTACAACATAAATTAAGAGTTCCAAATGCTATTACCCGCAAATGACCTAGAAAAAAGCCTGCATAAAGCAGCAGCAGACAACAGCCATGCACCTGTATTTTATGAGGAGTTAATGGACGCTAAAGTCTTTGTTTTGGGTAAACCAGAAGACGATAATTCTGGCAAGTTCACATTGGAAGATGAGCAAGCACTGATCATCCAACATTGGGAAAGAGAAGAAGATAAAAGCCCTGTCATCCCCTTTTTTACATCATTACAAATGTTACAGCAGGCGATAGATACAGATGAGCCTTATCTTGAGCTACCCACATCGGCCTTATTTCAAATGACAATGGGTGCGCCGTTGGTACTCAATCCCAATTCAGAATTTGGCATGGAGTTTGAGCCAGAGGATATTGCCGAATTGTTAGATACTGATTTAATGGTCAACAGCGAACATTTGTTAGATGAAGAAACAGAAGTGCTTTTGGGAATACCAGAACAACAACCCGAAATTTTCGTAGAAGTATTATCTACATTCTTTGCTCAACATAAAAACATAGAAAGTGCCTACCTCGGCACTATTCATGTACCCGCTCAAGACGATGAAGAGCATTTAATGGTAGGGATACAGGGTAAAGGCAATATGGATAAAATCATCGACACCGCTATCAAGAAAATTTCTGTATTAGAAGATGTAATGGTGCACGATGTAGTCGATTTTTATGTGATTGATCAAGACGATCAAGATATTAGCAACTTTATGGTAGAAAATATTACGCCATTTTATGTGGCTAAATCTTCAATGCTCCACTGAAAATAGTTTTGG
>CAZMWD010000223.1:1912-4260 GCA_964569685.1 uncultured Cocleimonas sp.
TAAAAGGCTTTATAAAAAATCCATTGGATCTGTATCAATCGCCCAACGAACGCCCCCTGTTTTTCTCGCACTTTGTAAATGAATTAATACTGTATCCAATGCGCGGTGTAATGTAACGCGCTGAAGAGAGGTAAGTAATAATTGAAACCGAAACCGATTAGCTTTTTTTGATAAGGGTGACGGTACAGGCCCTAGTAGTGATAATTCTTTTGCCTGATCTTCACTGAGCGTTGCTTGTAGCCCAACACGCAATGTGTTTAAAAATGAAAAACCCGCCTCTGAATTATCTGCACTTACACGTATTAATGCTTGTGCTCCGTAAGGTGGGTAATTCCAAAGTTGTCTTTCGCTCAAAATTTGTTTGGCTGTTTTGTAATAGCCTTGTGAAAGCAGGCTTAACAGTATCGGATGTTCGGGTTGAGAGGTTTGTAAAACAACACGACCTTTAGTTTCTCCTCTGCCTGCGCGCCCTGCTACTTGAAGCACTTGTTGGGTTAAACGTTCTTGCGCGCGGTAGTCGATACTAAACAACGCTTGATCTACATCTAAAATGCCGACCAAAGTGAGCTTAGGAAAGTCGTGACCCTTGGTGAGCATTTGTGTGCCAATCAAAATAACTGGATGACCTTCATGTATCGTTTGTAACTTTTTTTCGAGTGACCCTTTACGAGAGGTACTATCACGATCAATACGAATCACCGGTGTATTTGGGAAATGGGTATTTAATACCTGTTCGATACGCTCTGTACCTTGCCCTTGCGTGGTGATTTTGGGGCTATTACACTCTGGACAAACGGGTTTGATAATCTGCTCACTTCCACAGTGATGGCAAATGACTTTGCTTGCTGATGCATGATAGGTCATGCCTGTTTCGCACCGATTACAATGCGCATGCCAACCACAAGAAGGGCACATTAAAACAGGTGCAAAACCGCGTCGGTTTAAAAATAGCATCACCTGATTGTTATTATCAATATGCAGGCGAATCTCCCGCATCATCAAGCTACTAATGCCCGCCTCAAGCGGTAAGGTGCGAATATCTTGTAATACCATTTCAGGCGGTTTACGCGTTCCGGGGCGACTGGCTAAACGCAAATAGTGATAGCGTTGCCGATTAACATTATGCAAAGATTCCAAAGAAGGTGTTGCGCTTCCTAGCAGAATAGGAATATTTGCATCGTAGGCGCGTTTAATTGCCATATCCCGTGCTTGATATAAAAAACCTTCTTGTTGTTTGAATGATGCATCGTGTTCTTCATCAATTAAAATTGCGCCTAGATTTTTCATTGCGGTAAACACGGCAGAACGTGTGCCAATCACAATGTCGATAGTGCCCGATTTTGCGCCTAGCCAAACATTTAAACGTTCTCCATTGGCCAAACCAGAATGCAACGATGCAATGGATAAATGAGGAAAGTGTTCTTTGAAACGTTGTAATAGTTGTGGCGTTAATCCGATTTCAGGCACTAACACTAATACTTGTTTTTCCGCTTGTAAGATAGGCGTTATAGCGCGTAAATAAACCTCTGTTTTACCGCTTCCGGTAATGCCGTGTAATAATATTGGCTTAGGCTTTTCATCCTGTAAATAGTGATTTATTTGGGTGACACAGTCTTGTTGTTCATCGGTTAGCGTCAGTGCAACTTTCTCAGCAATAATGTCATTTGATTGCTGTGCGCCAATTTGTTGATAGTCAGGATCTACCTCACGCTGGCTAATACATTCCTTTTTATCTAACTGATTTAAAATACTCCGCCACGTTTTACCCAATGTTTGCTGTAATTGATGTGCGCTTAATTCCCCTTGTTTTAGCAATTGCCACATGGCTTGTTGCTTAGGTGCGCGCTTTAAGCTATCGGCATCAAGCATTTGCCCTGTTTCACTTAAACGCCACAATGTTAGTTGTGGAATAGCTTTTCCATTACGCAATGCGACAGGTAAGGCATGAAATAACACTTCACCTAAAGGGTATAAATAATAACGGCTCGCCCATGTTAATAACGCCAACATGGCATTATCTAATAATGGTTTTTCATCCAGTACTTGTAATATAGATTTTAATTTTTTAAATTCACTGGTCACATCGGTTTCAATAACTAAACCTGTAACAACAGAATTACCTAACGGCACACGCACACGGCAACCAGAAGATGGAAGGGGTGAAATAGAACAATCGTAATCTAATGATTTGTAGATGGGGCGTTGAATAACGACACGAATGGTTTTATTTTTAGCGTCTTGGTTTAGGTTTTTAGTATGAGATTGATCCACAAAATGAAGTATAACAAGAAAGTAATAATTTGCTCTATATACAAATGCACTCCGTTTCAGTTAGATACCTGCCTGCG
>CAZMWD010000224.1:0-4238 GCA_964569685.1 uncultured Cocleimonas sp.
TTTAAGCGTTCATTAGAAGCAACTAAAATGGAAGGTTATGCGCAGGGCGGTTGGTATGTAGGCTCTTTTTCTAATACCTTACAAAGTATCACCCCGTTAGTATCCACCGATCTTTATTCGAGCAATGTACAAAGTTATGTGCTTGAATCATTACTAACGCGCGATTCAGACACGCTCGAATGGCAAGGCATGTTGGCAAAAACATGGCAGGTGAGTGATGATGGTTTAGTGATTACGTTTCAGCTTCGAAATGATGTGGTGTTCTCTGATGGTGAGCCATTTGATTCATCCGATGTCGTGTTCTCTTTTGATTTTATAATGAATGAAAAAATTAAAGCACCGCGTGAAAGAGCCTATTACAAACAAATTGAAAGCGTGGTTGCTAAGGGTAAACACGAGGTGGTTTTCACCTTTAAAGAACCTTATTTCAAAGCCCTCGCATTTGCTGGTGGAATGGCGATTATGGCAGAACATTTTTATGCGCCTTATCTTGAAAAGCCCGAAGAATTTAATCAATCAAAAGGCTTATTAATTGGTACAGGCCCGTACCGTTTGATTGATTCAAAAAATTGGAAAACCGATCAAGATGGTTTGGAGTTAGTTCGCAATACGCGTTATTGGGGGCCTGTTCAACCCAGCTTTGATCGCATTTCATGGCGTATTATTCAAAATGAAAGTGCGCGTTTAACCACCTTTCGTAATGGCAAAATTGATGTATACGGCGATGCCCAGCCGATTGATTTTGAAAAATTAAAAGGTGATAAACAGCTGAATGAAATGAGCAACCGTTTTAACTATGTCGCGCCTACCAGCGGTTATGGCTACATCGGTTGGAATCAAGTTATTGATGGTAAAAAGACTCGCTTTGCGGATAAGCGAGTGCGCCAAGCGATGACATGGCTGATCGACAAACAGAAAATTGTTGATGATGTTTTCTTAGGGTATCGCACCCCTGCTATTAGCCCGTTTGGGGTGGGTAGTCCGCAACGTGATCCATCCCTCAAACCACGCAAACAAGATATTGCCAAAGGCAAGGCACTCTTAAAGGAAGCAGGTTTTGAAGACCGTGATGGCGATGGTGTGATAGAAAGCAGCGATGGTAAACCATTTGAGTTCGAACTGGTTTATTTTGGCAATCGGGAAACGACCAAACGTCTGGTTTTATTATTAAAAGATATGTACGCCAGAGCAGGGATTAAACTCATTCCGATTCCATCAGAATGGCCGGTAATGTTAGAAAAACTAGACAAGAAAAACTTTGAGGCGATTACGTTGGGTTGGGGCGGGACGATTGAAAGTGATTTGTATCAGGTATTTCACAGTTCGCAGATAGAGGAGGGTGATAATCGAATTGCTTATTCAAACCCTGAACTGGATAAAATTATTGAACAAGCGAGAAAAACAATCAACATCGAAGAACGTATGGCACTTTGGCAAAAAGCAGAACGCATACTCTACGAAGATTTACCCTACACTTTCTTGACCAATAAGATGGAGTTGGGTTTTGTTAATAAACGCATAAAAAATCAACGTATGACAAAATTAGGATTGAATATTGGCAGTATTCCTACCGAAAACTTCATTCCTAAAGCATTACAAAAACACAGCCATTAAGCTGAACTAATCAAGAATACTAACAATGCTTAATTATCTAATTCGCCGAATACTGTTAATGATTCCTACATTGCTAGGTATCACCATTATCGTATTCTCTGTAATGGCTGCCGCCCCCGGTGGGATTAGCGCGCAGGGTTTAATTCAAGGGCAAGATTTGAAACCTGCCGAGAAAAAAGCGCTGCTCGATTATTATAATAAACGCTATGGCTTAGATGACCCCGCACCTATTCAATATTTGCGTTGGCTGAATAACGTTTCACCCATTGGCTTTACCTTTGATGACGATCATAAAATTAACGATTTTTCGTTCACCAAAGGCTCGGATTTAGGCGAAAGTTTTAATTACGGGCGTCCGGTTTCTGATTTGATTGCAGAACGCTTGCCGATTACGTTACTGCTTAATGTCATCACTATTCCGCTGATTTATATTATTGCGATTATTGTTGGGATTAAAGCTGCCTCCGATAGGGGGGGGAGTTTTGATGTCGGCTCTAATGTGATTATGCTCGGCATGTGGTCCATGCCGACCATGTTGATTGGTGTATTGTTGATTGGTTTTTTTGCAAATACACAGCATTGGTTATGGTTTCCTACTGCGGGTTTAAGCGACCGAGCCGCACAGGATATGACCTATTTTCCCACTGGTTTTTCTTATCTTTCAATCGGTAAAATTTTCGTCTCGATGTTAGTAGGTGCTTTTTCATTGGTGCTACTGAGTCAGTGGAGTCAACGCCAGTTACGCACCCTTTTCTTTGTTATTTTAGGTGCAGTGCTAGGCGGTTGGATGGCAAGTTCACATCCAGAAACCTTAGCTGTCAATTGGATTTTATTGCCCCTGTTAGGTGCCGCCACTTTGGGTATTATGGCATGGGTCGATTTTCCCGCATTACGGGTAGGTGGGCTTGGGCTAACAGGTGCAGGCATTGGTTTATTACTGGCGTTTATGTGGATTCCAGAATCACCAGAGCGCGGTTATTTATTTGATCGCATGTGGCATTTAGTGTTACCCATTATCGCCTTATCTTACGGAAGTTTTGCTTTTTTGGCCAAACTTATTCGTACTTCGGTGCTAGAAAATTTAGAAAAAGACTACGCGCGTACTGCCCGTGCAAAAGGTGTTTCTGAAGAAAACGTGATGCGCCAGCATGTCTTTAGAAACAGTTTAATCCCCCTTATTACGGCATCTGCAGGGATTCTTCCTAGCTTGCTTGCCGGCTCAGTAATTGTTGAATCTATCTTTAGTATTGATGGCATGGGCAAGCTTGCTATAGAAGCGGTTAACGGGCGTGACAAAGAATTAATGCTCTCGATTACACTCATTAGCGGTCTATTGACCTTGGTTGGTTACTTAGTTACAGATTTCCTTTACACCCTTGTTGATCCCCGAGTGTCTTATGAATAGTACAGTCATAAACCACACAGAAACCAACAAATCCATGCGACCTTCATCGTCGGGTTTTATGCGCCGTGTGTTTAAGCGAACATTCGCAGGTTGGGGTGCAAAAATAGGCGCACTCTGGGTCGGAATATTAGTCATTATGGCGGTATTTGCCCCTTTTTTGGCGAACACCATTCCTTTGTTAGCGAGCCAAAATGGTCAAATCAGTGCGCCATTTTTACGTTATTTTACCATCGAAGATACCCTCTTTTTATCCGCATTTTTTAGTGGATTGTTGATATGGCTAAGCCCATTGCGTAAATCATTATCGCAATCAATCATTGTCTTTTTCTCTTTGATGTTAATTGCAACGGTGCTAGCCAATACCTTTGTGAAACCGCCTCAATTAGTGATTTATGATGACTTTCGTCTGCATCAAGCACAAGGCGAATATGATTGGGCCATCAATGCGCCTATTCCTTTTTCTGCGCGCGATTATATGCGTGATGTAAAAGAAATACCGTTACGAAAGCCATTGGCAGAAGGTGAATTTACGCACCTGATGGGCACAGAAGAAAATGGCGCGGATGTGTTTAGTCGTATGATCCACGCTTCCCGTGTTGCTTTACTCATCGGCTTTATTGCAACGGGTATTGCACTGGTAATCGGTGTGATTTTAGGTGGTTTAATGGGCTATTTTTCGGGCATTGTAGATATGCTGGGAATGCGTTTGGTAGAGATTTTTGAATCAATCCCCACCCTCTTTTTATTACTCACCTTTGTGGCATTTTTTGGTAGAAATATTTACCTGATTATGGTGATTATTGGTTTAACCAGTTGGTCGGGATATGCCCGATACGCACGTGCCGAATTCCTTAAATTACGCAAACAAGACTACGTGCAATCTGCCATTGCCAGCGGTTTACCGTTACGCTCTATCTTGTTTCGTCACATGCTACCTAACGGTGTTGCACCCTTGTTGGTCAGTGTCAGCTTTGGTGTTGCGTCGGCAATCTTGGCAGAAGCCACATTAAGCTTCTTAGGTTTAGGCCCTGTGGATGCACCATCATGGGGGCAAATGCTCAACCAATCCATACAAGCTTCAACCTTTAATTGGTGGATGGCAGTGTTCCCTGGTGGCGCAATTTTCATGACGGTATTTGCTTATAATCTCATCGGTGAATCCTTGCGAGATGCATTAGATCCAAAGGTGACGAAAGAGGTTGATGATGAGTGAGGAACT
>CAZMWD010000225.1:0-4232 GCA_964569685.1 uncultured Cocleimonas sp.
AAAAATAGTGACAAGAAGTGTTTATAGCTATTCATTTTTATGCGAAAAACCTTTATAATCGGGCTGTTATGCACTATTTGTTTGGGCTAAATAAATAGTGTGGCAAGCTTTGTAGATTTATCAAAAAATAATATCAATCTACAGATTAAATTAAGTTTTATTTTTTAAGACTTAAAAAATAAGAATATATATACCTAAGGATAAGGGGAATCTCAGTGGCAGCTAAACGAAGCAGGGCAACCGCCAAAAAGACGAGTGCGCGTAAAACAAAAACTAGGGCAACTAGAAAAACGGCAACAAACGCACAAAAGGTCAGCAATCCAAAATTAAACGCTCAGAAAAAAGGCAGTCTGATTCAGACCAGTATTCTTATTCTGACCTGTATTACTGTGGTGATACTGCTGGCGTTGTTTTCTTACAATCCTGATGATCCGGGATTGTTTCATTACGATAGCAATGGAGTCGTTACCAATAAGGCAGGCAGTCTTGGCGCTTATTTTGCCAGTGTGTTATTTGGCTTTTTTGGTTATGTTGCGTATCTGATTCCGGTTTCTATTTTAGTTTCTGTGTTTTTATTATTCCGCTCAACGAAAGAGCAGGGTGGTGGCATTAATACTGGGATTACGGTCTTTGGTGTGTTTCTTGCGCTTATTTCAGGCTGTGGTTTGGCAACGTTGTTATGGCCAGAAAGTGTCTTAATCTATAAAGCCGGTGGCTTATTGGGGTTATGGGTTGCCAAAACTTTTGTGCAAATGTTGGGTGATTTGGGTGCAACGTTATTATTGTTTTCTACCTTTATCGCAGGCGTTACCTTATTTGCTGATATTCGCTGGCTTAAGCTTATTGATAAAATTGGCGATGGCATCATGTCGCTGGTTGAATTTGTAATAGGTTCTGGTAATTCACCTGCGGTTGCGACAGCGGGAGCAGAAGGTGCACAATTATCGTTTCCTCCAGAAATAAAAATAGATAAAAATCAAGATAATAGGACTACTTCTTCAGGAAGTATGCTGGGTGCGTTAGGGGCTGGTATTACAGGTTTGTTTGTAGCACGTGAAGCGACACAATCGCAGGGTAATCATTCGCTGTCTAATGCAGGACGAGATGCATATCAAGAACCAAGCTTTGGTTCAAATGATTCAATTGTACCTTTGCCAAATAAACAGCAGGGTAAACGGGAACCTGTGTTAGGTTTTCCAGAGCATCTTGCGGCTGATTCGCAAAGCACTGAGACTAACTATCACAAAGACCCTGATTTAGGACTTGAGATCACCACTAAAAACTATCTTGATGATGGCTACGAAAAAAGTACAGGGTCAAATACTCAAAGCAATTTAAGTAGTCAAGGTAATCAAGGTAGTCAAGCCACTCAAAAAACGGGCGGATATAATGCGCCCGAAATTACCGTGCAAGGGGCAAGAGATCAAGTAGCAGAGGTTATCCCTGCGGTAAAACGAAAGTTGTTTCCTAATAAATCAGCTAAGAAAGAGACGAGTAAAAGTGCTGATAAAAACTCAGGCAGAAATAGTGTTTCAGTTTCTTTAGATAAAGCAATTTCGTTACCGCCATTGAGTTTACTGAATCCGCCACCTGCGAACCAAGGTCACCATTCTAAAGAGCAGTTAGACATTCATGCGCGAAATATCGTAGTGACTTTAGAACATTACGGCGTGCGCGGTGTTGAAATAGACAGTTATTACCCGGGGCCAATCATCACCCGTTTTGAGCTACTGTTACCACCTGGAACTAAGGTGAGTAAAATATCGGGATTGTCGCAAGATATGGCACGTAGTATGTGTGTCTCTAGTATTCGAATCGTAGAAGTGATTCCGGGTAAAACCACAATAGGTGTAGAAGTACCTAATGAAAGCCGTGATTTAGTGGCGATTAGCGAGATTATTGATTCAAAAGAATTCCGCGATCCTGTATCACCCTTAACGATGGTGTTAGGTAAAACGATTGCGGGTAGACCTGCAACGGCAGACATGGGGCGTATGCCACACTTATTAATTGCAGGAACAACCGGTTCGGGTAAATCAGTGGGCGTTAATGCGATGCTGATTAGCTTGCTTTACAAAGCAACGCCAGATGAAGTTAGACTTATTCTGATTGATCCTAAAATGCTTGAATTAAGTATTTACGAAGGTATTCCACATCTTTTAACACCGGTAGTCACCGATATGAAAGATGCATCTAACTCATTGCGTTGGGCAGTGGGCGAGATGGAACGCCGTTATGCATTAATGTCGCATCTTAAAGTAAGAGGCATTACGGGCTACAATAAAAAGGTAAAAGAAGCGATTGATCGTGGCGAGCCCATTATGGACCCTACTTTTGATCCGACACAACACATTGATGTGATTCCTAAAATATTAGAACCACTGCCTTATATCGTAATTGTGATTGATGAATTTGCCGATATGATGATGGTAGTGGGAAAAAAGGTTGAGGAGTTGATCGCGCGTTTGGCACAAAAAGCCCGTGCTTCGGGTATCCACCTTATATTAGCGACACAACGTCCATCTGTTGATGTAATCACTGGATTAATCAAAGCGAATATTCCATCACGTATTGCATTTCAGGTATCGACCAGAATTGATTCACGTACAATTTTAGATCAGGGCGGTGCAGAATCGTTACTGGGCCATGGTGATATGCTTTACCTGCCACCGGGTACTGGATTACCGCAACGTGTGCATGGCGCATTCGTTGATGATCAAGAAGTAGAAGATGTTGTGAGCCATTGGAAACTGCAAGGGGAACCTGAGTACATAGAAGATGTCATAGATGATACGGGATCAGGTGATGCGATTCCGGGATTAGAGCCTTTGGCAGATTCAGAATCGGATGCGCTATATGATCAAGCGGTCGCGATTGTGACAGAAAGTCGTCGTGCTTCAATCTCCTATGTACAACGTCGCCTTAAAGTGGGCTACAATCGTGCCGCATCAATGATCGAAGATATGGAGCAGGCAGGTGTTGTGAGTGCGGTTCAGTCAAATGGAACGCGTGAAGTACTAGCATCAGCACCACCGCCTCAACTATGATAGGCTGATTTGCGACAATCAATTGTCTTTGCAAATTAGCGAATAGCACTTTTTACTTTGAGATCTCAGGATAACTCAGTGGCGAAAGAAAAATGAGATAAAATCTTTCTGATTGAGGCGTGAATTGCAGATAATAGCGAGCTATTAGCAATATTCACAACGAAAATCAGGAAGTTTTTAGCCATTTTTACTCGTCATCTGAGTTATGCTGAGGTCTCACTTTGTAAATTCATGTAAAAAAATTGTTATTAAAGACTTAAGGTACTCTATTTGTATGTAAGTCTTATTTGTTATAAAAAGGAAAGATATGAAAAAAACAATTTTAGGTATCGCATTATCGGCTTTAATGGTCGGTGGTCTTAGCCAATTAGCATTTTTAACAACGGCAACTGCTGCACCTAGTGCAACTGCAACTGCAACTGCAACTAAAGATGCACGCCAACAACTTAACCAGTTCTTTACTAAAGTAAACAGCCTACAAGGTAGTTTTAATCAGCAGGTTTATAGTAAAAAAGGCAAAGTTATCCAACAAGCGTCGGGAACATTATCGTTAAGTCGCCCGGGCAGATTTCGTTGGGTTTATACATCACCTGATCCTCAAACCATAGTCGCTGACGGCAAAAATATTTGGATTTACGATGAAGACTTAGAACAAGTCACCATCAAACCAATGAAGCAAGCCATGGCATCTGCACCCATCGCGTTGTTAACACGCAAACAAATACCGGATGCTCAGTTTATAGTGACACCTAATGAAGCATCGGGTGGGCTTAACTGGTTTGATTTAACACCGCGAAATAAGAGTGAAGACTTTAAGCTGATTCAATTAGGTTTAAACAAAAGTGGTATTCGCCAAATGGTAATGCACGATCAATTAGGTCAAAAAACAGTGATACAACTGAATGTGAAAAGCAACGTGCCGATTAAAGGTAATACCTTTCATTTTCAACCCCCTGCGGGAGTGGATGTGATTGGTAAAGCTTTGTAATTAGGGCGGTAACTTTTGATATTTAAAAAGCGACTTTTATAGTCGCTTTTTTTATGGGTTTTCAAAATAGTAACTGAAATGAGTATGAAATAACTGCCTACCTCTCTTATATGGTCTATATATAGTTTAGATGGATAGATAATAATTTTATATAAATAAGGCTGGTGCAATCACTCTTTGAATATGAGCCTATACTA
>CAZMWD010000226.1:0-4220 GCA_964569685.1 uncultured Cocleimonas sp.
AATAACACGCCTAGGCAAAAACCATGTCCCAAGAGAGCATTGCAAAAATATCGTTAGATAAAGTAACGTTGACTCTCCCTAGTTATAGGGATGAGCGCGATGCAGTGCCTGAAAAACAAGTAGCAACTGGCGCTCAGATCGAACCTCAACAGTCTCTGCATGACGAACCTCGACAGTCACAGCCTTTGCATAAAGAACCTCAACAGCTCATTGAATTTCCGTGGCTGGTACGGTTTATGATGTCGTTATTACTCGTCATCTTTATTATTATCGGCGCAACCTATTTTTGGGCGATCAATAGTGATCAAGTACCTGTCTGGGTAGCACCAGCAATGACAGGTTTGTGGGTGTTTGCGGGTGTCGGTGTTATTGCTCTTTTTTACTGGATGTGGCAAAAATTTAGTCGTTTTAGTAAAGACCTTTCGGTATGGGCGAATCAATTATTACACGGTGATTTCTCATCACGCATGCCGTTAAGCACCGTTCAATGTCCATCACGCGGTATTCGTGAACACATTAATGCAATTGCGACAGATTACGAATCATTGGCAAGCTTACAGCAGTTGAGGTTATCGCAACAAGCACGCCATATTGAACAAAAAAAGCATTATTTGAGTGTACTTTATGATGTCGCCTCAGGCATTAATAAATCACATAACCTCGAAGACTTGCTCCAAAGTTTCTTACATACCTTAACAACGGTAGTAAAAGCAAAAGCGGCTACGGTGCGTTTGCTCGATAAAGATGATCAAATGCGCTTGGTTGCAAGTATCGGCCTAAGTGATGAAGTCATAAAACTAGAAGATACCTTACCCGCCCCCACCTGTTTGTGTGGAACCGCCCTGACCAATGCAAAAATCATGGTTAATTCTGATAAAAAAACCTGTGGTTTAATTGCAGGTAAAGACTTTTTTTCAGAAGAAGATGATATTGATATGCTCGCGATACCGCTTGCGTATCGTGGCAAAACCTTGGGTGTATACAATTTATTTGTACAACGTGCAGAAAATGAATTTTTAGAAGATGAACACGAGTTATTGGAAAGTATAGGTCAACATCTGGGTATGGCAATAGAAAAGGCAGGTGTAGAAGAAGACGCACGTACCTTATCTATTATTGAAGAACGCACGCGTATGGCGCACGAATTACACGACTCTTTGGCACAAACACTGGCGAGTTTGCGCTATAAAGTGCGTTTGTTTGATGATTCGTTAAATCAAGGCAAAGAAGAAGTAATCTGGCATGAACTAGAAGGTTTGGAAAATATCATTGATGATGCTTACGCCGAATTGCGCAGTTTGATTACTCATTTTCGTGCGCCCATTGATGGTAAAGGCGTGGTGCGTTCGGTACAACGTTTAAGTGAACGATTTCGCCAAGAAACCGATCTAGATGTGTTTTATTATCATAATTGGAACTTGGAAGAATTATCGCGTGATGCCGAAATTGAAGTGGTGCGAATCGTGCAAGAAGCGCTGGCGAATATTAAAAAACATGCACAAGCGAGTAGCGTACGCATTCTTTTAAGCAGTACCGAAGAAGGTCATTGTAGTCTGTTGGTGGAAGATGACGGTATTGGTCTTCCTCAAAAGCGTAAAAAAATGAATAAAGAAACCGGAGAACATATTGGACTTTCGGTCATGCGAGAACGTGCCGAAAGACTCAATGGTGAACTTCAAATAGACAGCGATGATGGAGAAGGAACGCTGGTACAATTAAATTTTGATGTGCCTGTACCCTCTCGAAATAAGTCAAACACAGAATCTGTTACTACCAATCTTACCGATGTCATTCAGTCTCATTAATCAGGATTTCCTTAAAATGAGCATAACCTAATAGTAAATAAATATATGAACGAACGCATACTACTTATCGACGACCACACCCTGTTTCGTGCAGGTTTATCCGATCTACTGACTCGTAGGGGAATAGAAGTAGCCGATGCTGTCGGCAGTGGCACAGAAGGGCTCAAACGTGCGAAAGAGTTAAAGCCCGACATCGTGTTGTTGGATATGCGTATGCCAGAAATGGATGGTATTAGTGTTTTAAAAAAATTAAAGGAAATAGACGCTAAATTACCCGTAGCGATGCTCACGACCAGTAGTGATGAAAGTGATTTAGTCGGCGCATTACAAAATGGCGCACAAGGGTATCTACTAAAAGATATGGAGCCAGATGATTTGGTGGTTGCGCTTCGCGATATAATTTCCGGAAAAACAGTCGTAGCACCTGATTTAGCTCCGGTGCTTGCGAGTGCATTGCAAGCCAAAGATACCTTTAAAGAAGAAAAAGAAGACCCTTTTGCGATCCTAACACCACGCGAATATGAAATTTTGACGCTGTTAGCAGAAGGTCAAAGTAATAAAGTCATTGCACGCAATTTGGGTATTTCTGATGGCACAGTCAAACTACATGTAAAAGCGATATTAAGAAAATTAAATATCAGCTCCCGTATTACTGCTGCGGTAATGGCAGTGGAACATGGCATTAAGAAAAGCCCCGCTAGACAACCACCGCCACCGCCACCGCGCCGTGTTTGATTGATAGGGAATATTCTATGGTGTTGGACGTTGCAATTTTAGAGGTGAAACCTAGCAGAAAAGAAGCGTTTGAAATCGCACTGGGTAAATCTCAATTTATTGAAACCTTTGCACGAGCATCAAAATTAAGCCTGTTACTTTCTACCCTGTTTTTCATAAGTAGTGTTTCGTTTGCTACAGACGTGCCTGTCGAAAAAGAAAATAATCAGAATAAACCCAGCACTGTGTTTGAGAAAAAACTCATCATCGTTTCTTCATTCCCCAAAAAAATGACGGCTATTTATGAAGCCATATTTGAAGAAAAGCATCCTACTGTTGATGTTGAAGTCTTAAAGAAAAAAACCACCGCAGGTTTAAAATATATCGAAGAAAATGCGGTTGATTTGTTCTGGGTTTCGGCCCCCGATGCCTTTGAGGTATTAAAGAATAAGGATAAATTACAAGTCTATCGTCCGAATGTAAAAGGTATTCCTAAACGTATTAGCGGTTACCCTGTTAATGAAGAAAATGGGTTTTATTCCGGTTTTGCGGCGGCCGGTTACGGCATTATGTGGAATAAGGATTATTTGCAAAAACATGGGCTTTCACCGCCGACCGAATGGATTGATTTAACCCGACCAGAGTATCAAGGGCATATTGGCTTATCTGCGCCTTCGCGTTCGGGTACGACGCATTTAACGGTTGAGGCAATCTTGCAATTAAAAGGCTGGGAACCCGGTTGGGCCATGATTAAAGCCATTGCTGCTAATGCAAAAGTGATTACCGAAAAAAGTTCGGGCGTACCTAAAGGGGTTATTGCAGGTGATTTTGGTATTGGTATCGTGATTGATTATTACGGTTTAACAGCAAAAGCCAGTGGCGCACCGATTGGCTTTGCTTATCCATCCTCGACGGTATTTGTTCCGTCTGGCATCGCGGTTTTAAAACAATCACCAGAGCCGGAGTTAGCGAAAAAATTCATTGATTTTGTATTATCAAAACAAGGACAGGAATTATTGCTACACCCTGATATTAGCCGTCTGCCTGTGTCTCCTGATGCTTATCTTACAGATAATCTTCCTGTCGGTTACCCACAGCCTTTTAGTGCGAAACAACTCGGTTCGCAAATGCCATTTGACGTACAAAAGAGTCGTTTACGTTATAACTTAGTTAATTCATTGTTTGACGTAATGATTACCTATCGGTTTGATGAATTAAAGAGCGCGGTATTGTCATTACAACAAGCTGAAAAGAAATTATTATCGCCTTTTATGGCAAATAATCAGACACAATCAAAATCATCGACATTAGCAGGTGCCTTAATCAGAGGGCGTGATTTAATTAATTATTTACCTATCCAAGAATTAATGAGCTACGATCCAAAATTCACCAGTAAGTTTAATCAAAAACGCAAAAAAGTGACGGATGTGATTGAGGGAGAGCAGGGCGAAATTGAACGAGAGTGGGATCGCGCGATTCAAAAGAAGTACCAATTAGCGAAGGATACGGTTGATGAAAGTCTTAACCTAATACGTTTGGAAAATTAGTATCAAGGATTTAGACCGTCAGAAATTCTGACCAAAATAGCTTTTTCGCAGTAGGCTAATCAGTTAGCGTCTAAGTTTAATTAGTTCTCTCTAAACAACCGGCTCTGCTAGTAAGTTTTAATTGTCTCTATATTGTGTTCTATTTCTGGCGCAA
>CAZMWD010000227.1:0-4216 GCA_964569685.1 uncultured Cocleimonas sp.
AAGATAGGGCTTTCGTTTGACCACCTCCAACAAAAACAATCAGCATTCCTCTGTGCACGATGCATCTAAAAATGGAATGGAAATTTACAAGCGCCTTGCATCCTATGCAGTTCAACACTGGCGTTATTTAATTATTGCTTTTATTGGTCTCGTTCTTGCGGGTGCAACTGTGCCTGCTTTTGCACTGTATATTCAGCCTTTATTGGATGGAACCTTCATGAAAAAGGATCCAGATGTGATCCGTTGGGCGCCTATTGCATTATTGATGATTATTTTAATACGCGGTATTGCTAGTTTTATGTCCAGTTATTCAATGGAATGGATAGGGCGTTCGGTGGTGAAAGAAATACGTGGCGAGCTATTTGCTCGTTTATTACGTTTACCCGTGGCCTATTATGATAAGACCAATTCAGCGGAATTAGTCACAAAGCTCATCTACCATGTAGAACAGGTTTCTATTGCGGCAACTAAAGGCTTGACTATTTTAATTCAGGATAGTGTGATTGTGCTCGGTTCACTTGGTGTAATGCTTTTCTACAGTTGGCAACTGACGTTAATTGTATTGGTGACGGGCCCCATTATTGCGGTGCTGATTGCGTATATTTCGCGGCGTTTTCGTAAACTGAGTGAACAGATTCAAGAGCAGATTGGAGAAGTTAATCAAATAAGTCATGAAGCCGTTTCTGCCACCCGTGAAATTCGTATTTATAACGGTTTAGATTATGAGATCCAACGTTTTGAAGAAGTGAACGAGGAAAATCATCGCTCTTATATGAAGCGTATTATCACCGAACGATTAAGTATGCCCGTTGTGCAATTTATTATGGCGATTGCGCTGGCGATAGTGGTTTATTCTGCTACACACGGTAGCATGATCGAAACCTTCACCGCAGGTAAATTCATGGCATTTATGATCGCGATGATGGCACTGCTTGATCCTGTGAAACGTTTGACAGGCGTGAATGCTATTTTGCAAGGTGGTATTGCAGCGGGTGATAGTATTTTCACATTATTAGATGAAGCGCCTGAAAAGGATGTTGGAACGCAGATTATAGATCAGGTGAAAGGTGAGTTTGAATTTAAGAAAGTTGAGTTTAGTTACTCTGCCAATAGCGCACAAAAAGTATTGCACGATGTTACTTTTTCTGTGAAAGCGGGAGAAAAAATAGCCCTAGTGGGGCAATCGGGTAGTGGTAAAACTACCTTGGTTAATTTACTGCCACGTTTTTATGATGACTGGCAAGGTGAGATCACACTGGACGGATATCCGCTTCAAGATATTAAACTCTCTAGTTTGCGCGAACAGTTTGCCTACGTTGGGCAGGATGTGACTTTATTTAATGATACCGTGCGTAATAACATTGCTTACGGTCATTTGCGTAACGTCAGTGATAGTCAAATAAAATCTGCCGCACAAGCCGCTTTTGCATTGGAATTTATCGAAAAACTCCCACAGGGTTTTGATACCCAAGTAGGGGAGAATGGCACGTTGCTTTCGGGTGGACAAAAGCAACGTTTGGCAATTGCACGTGCCATTTTATCCAATGCACCCATTCTTATTTTAGATGAGGCAACCTCTGCGTTAGATACAAAATCCGAACGTCATATTCAAGACGCGCTTGAAACGCTCTTAGAAAACCGAACGACCTTCATGATTGCACACCGTTTATCCACGATTGAAAAAGCGGATAAAATCCTAATGATGGATGCTGGAAAGATCATCGAATCAGGCACACATAAAGAATTATTAGCCAACAAAGGGGCTTATTCAAAGCTATATCATTTGCAGTTTAAAAATGAGTAACGGCTGTTCTTCAAATAGGAACTTGTTTAGCACCCCTCTTTATCAAAGAGGGGCTGGGGGAGATTTATTCATTAGTCAACTATCCAAATTCCTCTCAATTCCCCTTCGCCTTCCTTTGCGAGAAGTGGAGAGGCAAGGAAAATGAATAACACCTCATGGCTACAGCAGTGGTTAGAAACTATTTGGTACAAGCAGGGTATAGCGTCTGTTTTAGGCAAGTTCTTACTATTACCGCTGACTGCTTTATATTGTGCGGTTAATCGTTTTCAGCGTTATCAACAACAAAAACAAAATAATAATCGCCCTAAGCTACTTTGTCCTGTCATTGTTGTTGGCAATATCACTGTAGGCGGTACAGGAAAAACCCCACTCACTATTCACCTTATTAAACTATTACAAAAAGCAGGTTATAAACCCGCCATTATCACCCGAGGCTACGGTGGAAAAGCGACAAGCTGGCCACAATCAGTAACCCCAGAAACAGATCCAACCCTTGCAGGAGATGAAGCGGTGTTAATGGCAAGTCGCACAGGTGTTCCCGTTTATGCGGGTGCAAACCGGTTGTTATCAATCAAAAAGTTACTTGAATCTCATTCCTGTAATGTGATTATTTCTGACGATGGAATGCAGCATTACAAACTCCCTCGCGATATTCAAATTGCCGTGATTGATGGAAAACGCAAATTTGGTAATGGCTACTGTCTCCCATCTGGGCCGATGCGCGAGCCAAAGAAAAGGTTAAATAATTGTGATTTAATTGTGGTTAACGATGTACTTAATGGCGTACTTAACGGCGTAGCTACAAAACAAACTGAAGATGAAAAGCAGTGGCTTAGCATGACACTTACAGGTAATGTATTGGTTAATTTGCAAACGGCTGAAACCATTAATTTGCAACAACTCACTGGAAAAACGGTTCATTCGGTAACGGGTATTGGCAATCCACAACGTTTTTTTCATAGCTTAGAGCAGGGTGGTTTAGTCTTAATAACCCACAGTTTTCCAGATCATCACGATTTTCAAGCCAGTGATATTGCGTTCAACGATGATTTATTCATAGTCATGACCGAAAAAGATGCGGTAAAATGCAAAGCATTCGCACATGATAATTGTTGGTATTTACCTGTTACGGCAACACTTGATAAAGATTTTGATGTTCAGTTGTTAGATAAACTAAAGAAATCTGTCCTTTCTACCTAGCAGAGGGTGTTGTAAAAGTACACATTCGTTGTAGGTTAGTGCTGAGGAACGAAGCCCAACACGACGTTGATTGTTGGGCTTCGCAAGCTCAGCACCAACCTACGATTAACCTTTGCGACACCCTCTAGCAGGGAGAGGGTTAGGGAGGAAGTTAGATACCCGAAACAAATTAAATAAGGCATATTAAATGGATAAAAAACTACTCGATATACTGGTCTGCCCTGTCACAAAAGGCCCATTGGTTTACGATAAGAAAAATCAAGAACTGATTTCAAAATCAGCACGTTTAGCCTATCCCATAACCGATGGTATTCCTGTTATGTTGGAAGAAGAAGCCAGAGAAATAACCGCAGAAGAAGCAGAACGCTAAATGTCTCATCTTACTGTTCTTGTTATTCCAGCCCGTTACGCATCAACCCGTCTTCCCGGAAAACCGCTGCGTTTACTCGCAGGTAAACCGATGATTCAACACGTGTTTGAACGCGCGCAAGCAGCCTCCGATGCATTAGGTTTTGAATCTATCGTTATCGCAACCGATGATGAACGTATTCAACAAAGTTGTGAGGCTTTTGGCGCAAGCGTTTGTATGACATCGACGAATCATGAAACAGGCAGTGACCGACTCGCAGAAGTTGTTAATATCAACGGCTGGTCGGATGAAACGATTGTTGTAAACCTGCAAGGTGATGAGCCATTGACACCTATCACCAGTTTAAAACAAGTGGCAGAAAATCTTGTAAAGTATCCAGAGGTCGCTATTGCCACTCTTGCTACTCCACTTTCAACTACAGAAGAATATAACGACCCAAACGTAGTTAAAGTTGTCACTGATAAAAACGGCATGGCACTTTATTTTAGTCGCGCACCCATTCCGTTGCAAAGAGATGATGAAGAAATAGTTTCTGATTTTGCTCTGCGACACATTGGTATTTACGCTTACCGAGCAGGCTATTTAAAAAGTTTTGCAAAAATGGAGCCTTGTGAAATAGAACAACTCGAAAAGTTAGAACAACTACGTGCCATGTGGCACGGCGCACGGATTCATGTTGCGGTTGCGAAGGAAGTGCCGGGACATGGGGTTGATACAGAAGCGGATCTATTACTTGTTGAGAAGCTGTTGATGCGTGAGACTTAGGAACGTAAATTTAAAGTTGTTAACATTCCTATTCCTTTACCCAACGAGGTTTATTAAAATTAAAACCTTGTCCTTAG
>CAZMWD010000228.1:0-4151 GCA_964569685.1 uncultured Cocleimonas sp.
CTCGCTGTGAAAGTTACAATGAGGGTAAGTAACTACATGGTTGCAGCAGTAACAATATTCAACAGGATTACTCAATATAGATTTTCACTTTGGATTTATGTAATACTTTTGGGGAAATAAATACTAAAACACCTGAGATGAACCAGTCCCTCTTTCTAGTAGGATTATTTTCAGTACCCCTTGGAGGGGTAGAGGGTGTTGTAAAAGTATGTTTTGTAGGTTGGTGCTGAGGAACGAAGCCCAACATGACGTTGATCGTTGGGCTTCGCAAGCTCAGCACCAACCTACAATGGATCTTTTGCGACACCCCCTGCTAGGTGGAGGGAGTTAATAACAGAAGTTTTTCACTTTGAGTCTATGAAAATACTTTTGGAAAAATTAATATGGATGAAGAATAGGGCGGAGAGGTTTAGGACATAAAATGAATAACATTCATATTTTAGGCATTTGCGGTACGTTTATGGGCGGTATCGCACTTCTAGCAAAAGAAGCGGGGATAAGTGTGTCGGGTTCTGATGAAAATGTCTACCCACCGATGAGTACTATGCTCGAAGAACAAGGCGTAGAGATTGGTCAAGGTTTTTTGGTATCACACATTAACGAAGATGAGACAATCGTCGTTGGCAATGTGATGACGCGCGGTAAAGATGTTGTAGAGCATGTGTTAAACCGTAATTTATCTTATACCTCTGGGCCTCAGTGGTTGTTTGAAAATATCCTCAAAGATCGCTGGGTGTTAGCTGTTTCTGGCACACACGGTAAAACAACCACCGCCAGTATTCTCGCTTGGATTTTAGAATATGCAGGACTGAATCCGGGGTTTTTAATCGGCGGGGTACCAGAGAACTTTGGTGTATCAGCGCGTTTGGGAGATTCGCCTTTTTTTGTGGTAGAAGCCGATGAATACGATACGGCATTTTTTGATAAGCGTTCTAAATTTGTACATTATCACCCGCGTACGGTTGTACTGAATAATTTGGAATACGATCATGCTGACATTTTTCCTGATTTAGATGCAATTAAAACTCAATTTCATCATCTAATGCGAATGGTGCCCGGTGAAGGTTTAGTCATTGCAAATGCTGAAGAACAGAATGTGCAAGACGTATTGGAAAAAGGCTGCTGGACACCCACAGAATACTTTTCATCCGCTTTAGATAAGAATGAAAACACTCATAAAAACAATGATAAAACGGGATGGAATGTCGTCTACTTAAAAAATGACGGTAGTGAGTTTCAAGTGTTTTTTAATGATGGCACGGCAAACGAATCACAAGGAATCGTTAAATGGGATTTACTCGGAAAACACAATGTGAGTAATGCACTCGCAGCCATTGCGGCGGCACGACATGCGGGTGTGCCTGTAAAACATGCGATTGATGCATTATCTGAATTTAAAGGCATTAAACGTCGCATGCAATTACGTGGTGAAGTAAAAGGTGTGCGTGTTTATGATGATTTTGCACATCACCCCACTGCGATAGCAACGACGCTACAGGGTTTACGTGCCAATGTGGGTGATCAACCTATTGTCGCTATTTTAGAGCCGCGTTCAAACACCATGCGTATGGGGATTCATAAGGAGTGCATCAGTGCATCATTGGCGCTGGCAGATGAGGTTTATGTCTATCAGCCAGAAGGTTTGGACTGGGATATGCAATCAGTGATGGAACAATTGGGTGATAAGGCTAAACTGTACGGTAATATTGATGAGTTGGTTGTCAATGTAACGGCAAAGCGTAGTAGTGGCGATCAATTATTGGTAATGAGTAATGGTGGTTTTGGTGGTATCCATGATAAATTACTGGATGCCCTAACTTCTTTATAACAACCAGTATAGTCAAAATAAATATGAGTAAGGAAATCAAAATGGACTTAACCGTAACCCTTATTATGACAGGCGCATCTGGTGCTCAATATGGCTTGCGTTTGTTAGAGGAGCTAGTAAAAGCAGATGTGTCGATAAATTTATTGCTTTCAAGGCCTGCGTTAATTGTGATTAATACAGAAACAGATATAAAGATACCCAGTCGAGCCAGTGAAATACAGCAATTTTTTACAGAGCGCTATAACGCTAAAGCAGGGCAGATTAAAGCATTTGAACGCGAACAATGGTCAGCACCTGTTGCCAGTGGTAGCGGTGTAGCAGATGTTACTGTGGTATGCCCTTGTACTACGGGTACATTGTCATCGGTTGCTGTAGGCAGTAGTAAAAATTTGATTGAACGTGCGTTAGATGTTGCTATAAAAGAGCGGAAAAAAGTCATTCTGGTGGTACGAGAAACCCCGCTTTCTGATATTCACTTAGAAAACATGCTTAAACTTTCTCGTATGGGCGTTGTTATTATGCCTGCTAACCCAGGGTTTTATTATCAGCCTAGTACGCTTGATGATATTGTTGATTTTATGGTTGCCAGAATATTGGATCATATTGGTGTTCAACAAAAAATACTGCCAATATGGGGTGCAGAGCCAAAAGAATAACCATCAAAAACAGCACGATACTTGCTATTAAGCGCGTTAGCACTTACTATTCTGCTACCCAGTGCTGTTGGAGTACTAGACTATTTTTTTGAATTTGGAGAGGAACTTACGCTGTGGCAACGATTGATATTACTGCACAAAATTTTGAAGAAACAATTGAGAAAAATGACATTGTCATTGTTGATTTTTGGGCAGAATGGTGTGGACCTTGTAAATCATTTTCCCCTATTTACGAAAAGGTATCTGAAAAGAACGAGGGTATTGTTTTTGGTAAAATAGATACCGAAGCCGAGCAAGAATTAGCAGGGCATTTTCAAATTCGCTCAATTCCTACGTTAATGATTTTTCGTGAGCAAGTGGTTTTATTTTCGCAGCCAGGCATGTTGAACGAGCAACAATTACAAGAAGTAATTGAAAAAGTTAAAGAAATCGACATGAAAAAAGTACACGAAGAAATAACGAGCCAGGAAAAAAGTGATGACTGATTAAATCAGGGTTACGCTTTTTCACTTTGTAACTTTACTGGTTTTACTAAACTCCCCATTTATTGCTGAGTCCTTATGAATCCAAACTTCCTTGACTTTGAACAGCCCATTGCCGAACTAGAAGCAAAAATTGATGAATTGCGCTATGTGAGTAGTTCAGATGTCAACCTAGGTGATGAAGTTGCGCGCCTTGAAGGAAAAGTAGAAACACTCACTAAATCAATTTTTAATAAACTAACTGCAAAGCAAATAGGGCAGTTAGCGCGTCATCCTAAACGACCGTATAGTTTTAATTATATTGATCGTATTTTTACCGATTTTCAGCAATTACACGGTGATCGTGCGTTTGGCGACGATAAAGCTATTATTGGCGGTATTGCACGTTTCGATGGTAACCCCGTAATGATTATAGGTCATCAAAAAGGGCGTGATACTAAAGAAAATATTAAACGTAATTTTGGAATGCCTCGCCCAGAGGGTTATCGTAAAGCGTTACGTTTAATGCAACTTGCCGAGAAGTTTCATTTACCTGTCATTACGTTTGTTGATACGCCAGGTGCGTATCCCGGCATAGGCGCAGAAGAGCGCGGTCAAAGCGCAGCAATCGCGCGTAATTTGTATGAAATGTCTAAACTACGCACGCCGATTATTGCAACGATTACAGGTGAGGGTGGTTCGGGCGGTGCATTAGCCATTGCGGTAGCAGATCGTGTGATGATGCTACAGTACAGTACTTATTCTGTTATTTCTCCAGAAGGTTGTGCCTCAATTTTATGGAAAGATGCCGCCAAAGCATCGGATGCAGCAGAAGCACTGGGTATTACTTCTGAAAAACTAAGTAAACTGGGTTTGATTGATCGCATTATTCCAGAGCCTTTAGGTGGTGCGCATCGCAATTACGATGCTGTTTCATCTAATATTCGAGAAGCATTGCAAAGCAGTTTGCGTGAATTGCGTGCGCTGAATACGGATCAATTATTAGAAAAACGTTATCAGCGTTTAATGGGCTTCGGGCAGTTTGATTCTTGAGCCAGTGACTGAATAGAAATGGGGCTTGATACTGTTGATTTTGTTCTGTCCGTAGAAGATGCGTTTTCAGTAAACCTTTCCGATGATGAGGCATCTAAAACAGAAACAGTTGAGCAATTTTGTAGATTAGTTAGAGAAAAATGCCTCCAAAAA
>CAZMWD010000229.1:0-4139 GCA_964569685.1 uncultured Cocleimonas sp.
GAATTAATCACGTGAAATAAATTTCCCCGTACCCGTATGCACTTTAATCATTTCACCTGTTTCCAAATATTCGGGTACTTGAACGGAAATACCTGTTGATAAAATAGCGGGTTTATCACGGTTGGTCGCAGATGCACCTTTTAATCGAGGGGCAGTTTCGGTCACTTCTAAAGAAACGGTTGAGGGTAGCTCCACACCAATAATATTGCCTTCTAATAACAGGGCAGTAATTTCTTCCATGCCTTCGGTGATATAACCGACTTGATCGCCAAGGTCTTCGGTATTAAGGGTATGTTGAGAATAATCTTCATTATCCATAAACACATAGCTATCACCATCTATATAGGAATAGGATACTTTTACACGCTGGCAGTCTGCTTCTTTAAGCATTTCTTCTGCTTTATGTGATTCATCACGCTTTTGACCTGTTTGCAGATTATTGTAGCGAATTTTGTAATAGGTTGATGCGCCACGTGAAGAAGGGCTTTTACAATCGACGGTTTTAACGGCATGCGGTACGCCATCAAAGTCGATAATCATTCCGCGTTTAAGGTCATTAGCTCTTGGCATTTTGATTTCCTTTGTTATTTATAGCGTTATTGTATACAGTTGTTGTATAGCATTCGTTATGCTGAGGTATCTTCTTGTAATGCTTGCAAATACTTAAATAATAAACGTGACGATTTAGGTGGTTTATTTAGCTTTACTTCTTTATTTGCATTACGCACCAATTGATTTAACTGTTGACGATCAGCCTGTTGAAATTGATTAAGTAACTCGTTAATTAAATCGTTATCACCCGCAATCAAGCGGTCGCGCCATTGTTCTATTTCGTGGAAAGCTTCTGTTTCTTGTTGAAGGGGTAGGGCAATTTTTTTTAGTTGTAAACGAATATGTTGGGTATCTTCTTCTGGCATTATTCCAGAGATATAACGTAGCTGACGTTGTAGTGCCGCTTTTTTCAATCTTTTGGCAAGCATCACTGCTTCTAACATTCTATCTGATAGAGTCACTTCACCTAACCGACTATTGGCTAATTCGACTAAATCTCTACCTAAGTCATGATTTTCTTTCATGTCGCGCTTTAATTGGGTTTTATTCGGGCGCTCTTTATAAGGCTCGCCAGTATGCGGGTTTATATCGTCGAGTTGATGTGAATTATCAGTCATAATAAATTGATTTTTATGGGTTTATCCCAGAGTGTTTGCATCGTTTGGTGATGACGCAGGTTATTACTGGAATTGTAAAAGCTAATCTTCACTTTATCATTTTCTTGATGATTAATTAATTGGTTTTTTTTAAGTATGCGCTTTAATTGAGAAGCAACGGGGCGACCGGTTTCCAGTATTTCTATATTGTCTCCTGTAATCTTGCGGATAGCAGGGAGTAGAAAAGGGTAATGGGTACAACCTAAAATCAATGCATCTGCACCCTGTGAAAGCAATGGCTCAATGTACTTTCTAAGTAATGTATCGGTTGCTTTGCTATTCAATTCACCCTGTTCAACTTGTTCGACTAAACCAGGGCAAGCTTGCGCGAGTACGTGTTTATCTTTAGCATAGCGTTCGGTTAAACCCAGTAAGCGTTCGCTATCAATCGTTCTTTGTGTCGCAAGCACGCCAATCACGCCGCTTTTACTCAGCTCTACAGCAGGTTTAATCGCTGGCTCCATACCAATTACGTCAATATCCAGTGTTTCGCGTAATAAAGAGGCAGCTTCCGCAGTGGCAGTATTACAGGCAATAACCACCGATTTTGCATTTTTCTTTAATAGAAAATCAGCAATAGATTGAGAGCGTTCACGCACGTGTTCAGCACTGCGATCACCATAGGGTGCGTGTGCAGAATCACCGACATAAATTAGGTTTTCGTTGGGCAGCAGTCGGTGGATTTCCTGTAAAACAGAAAGCCCACCGATACCCGAATCGAATACCCCAATCGGATTGTTTTCAGTACTTTTTACAGGCACGATCTAAAACGTTTTGACGTTCTTAATCAGGATCTCCTAGCGACCCCGTAAATACGAAATCATTGCATTGTACTTTGGAGAGCTCCCACCAGGCTTATCTAACATAGGAAAGATATTACGGTCATTCATTTCAGAAATACCATTAAAATGCATTAGCATACCACCACCAGCGCGATTCCAAGCTCTTAAGTATTTAAGATAAGCCGTACCCATCTGAGGATGACGATTCGCTTTAGCAAATAAGCTAAACACTTTAGGGTCATGAATCACGTGCGGGCGATCAACACGTAATAGATGTTGTCCACCTTCATAAGCCAACAGTTTAACGCCGTATTTGCGTGCGAGCGCAACGTTTTTAACCACACGATCTTGAATCGCATTTTCAATTGCACCACCTTTGTGATTATCTTTAGCTAAACCACCGTGTAGAATTTCGCGAAACAGTTGATTAACACCATTATTACCTTGGTGCGCCCAGCGTTTAACTAGCGGACGGTTTTCAATACGTGCAATGTAATCGCCAAAGTAGGGCGCTACTGCATAGGCATCAAAGTGTTTATAACAATCACCCCCTACCAGTGGACAGGTCATTAATTCTTCGCCCATTTTGGGTGCAGAACCATAAGCAGAAACCACACACACTACATTGTTGCGTTGACCACCAAAGGCTTGTTTCCAAATATTACACATCTGCTTACTACGTTTCGCATTATAATTTAAGGCGAGGAATAAACGACGGGTGTGCGGATTTTTAATATCTGTGCGCCCACGTGGCCATAACTTCAAGCCTTGTTGAGAAGCATAATGCGTTGCAGGGTACATCGAGTTCCATATTTCATTAGAATATTCAACATACACTTTTTGTCCCGGCTTTAAACGCTGTTTAACCGTTTGTGCAAACTTTCGCATAAAGCTATCGGTTGCCAGATGGGGCATCGAAAACCAAGGTGCGGCATGTGTAGTATTGGCAAGATCAGTCATTGTTTCTACTGGCATACCTGCATTACCATTGTAAAATGCAGAACGCGGTGTCGCACGATCACGCCAATGCGCTAGCTTAGTGTCTTTGATGTTTTGCCAAGGCATAAACCGAATTGAATTAAAGGGGCGTACACTGCGTACATAATCTGGGTTAAAGGTTTGAGTTCTGTAAATACTCGCGTATTTTTTTGGAATAACCTTAATATTGCGAATATGATTTCGCGGGTTTATACGCGTAATGTGAATCCGCAAATTACGTTTTGCAGTTTTGAGGTTAAAATCAACTCGACCGGGTCTTTGTTGAATAATATCGACATCACCCAGCACTTTTAAATCAGCATCACCTTCGTAAGTCATAAAAAATTGACCGGTGGGGAAATTATCGGGCATATCCCAAATCGCAGAAATAGAGGTAAATACAGGGTGTTCCCCACGCGTCGGCAAACGCGTCGGCCAACCGTGTGCATCGACACTGACTTTTTCAGTTTCTTTAGTGTTGAAAGACGTCTTACGTGTACAGCCAGGGTCAATAGCGCGATTACGTTGCCAATCAAAATCACAAGAGGTAATCCAACCGCGTGAAATTTTAAAAATATCAATAAAAGGATTAGAAGAGGCAATACTGTATAAGCCACTGGTGTTATAGCCAAGGCGATTGCCCGGATTTGCAGAGACAGCTGATACGGTAAAACTACTGATTAATGCACTGATAAAAATACCCAGTGATAGGGTCTTTAGAGATGAGGTTTTAAGTAGGGCGGTTGTTAGTGACATCCTTGTCGATTTCATCGTATTTTTTACAATAGTGTTAATAACATTCTTCATATAATATCCCTATTTTGTTGATTTCGTTATATTTTTATGGTTTTAGTGTGTCTATCTATTATTTGTTTGTTGCTAAGTTTATACTTTCCTTCAACTTCTTGCACTACTTTAATGAGATGCTCTTAATTACATAAACGAGAAACATAATGATTCTTGAGTCAACCCTAATTTGCCCAGAATGTGGCTTTAAAAAGCTAGAACAAATGCTAGAAAACACCTGCCAAACTTTTTGGCGTTGCGAACAATGCAAAACACAAATAAAAGCGAAGAAAGGGGAATGCTGTGTGTATTGTTCCTATGCGGACTATCCTTGTCCGCAGGCGCAATTTGTGGGGTCTTCTTGTTGTGGGCGTGATTGAAAAAA
>CAZMWD010000230.1:0-4085 GCA_964569685.1 uncultured Cocleimonas sp.
CGTAGTAACCAAAAGACACAAAAAATAGAACTTGCTCAAGCACAGCTTGTTGACCTATCAACAGCACAACTGTCTAATTTATTGAAAAAGTAATGCATCCAAATACGCGGTATCCTGCGTATAGTTAATAAGCAACTGTCTTACAGGTTGCTTGCATAACTTTAGCAAGTTAAAACTATTGAGTTTATATGCATATTATTTTTGAATGTTATAATAAACTATACTTATCAATAAATATGATTTATACTCAGATAACTACTAATATTCGAGATTAATACCCTAAACGTATTTAATAATAATAAAACTCCTTCCGTAAATTAAGCCTAGATATTGAAAAATATTTAGGCTTCTCTTTCTCTGAGACCTTTGCACGAAAGGGACTTATTCAAACCTCCTTTTCTTAAACTCTCATAAAATATCCTAAAGATCTCATCACTGTTCCAGTTTTGCTATAATCCTGCAAACACACAATCGACAAAAGGATTAACAATGGCACGCACACCCTCGACTATGCTGGAACTTGGCACACAAGCACCTAACTTCTCATTAATAGAACCTGCCACAGGCAATACCGTTTCACTTGCCGATTTCAAAGACAAACCAGTATTAATTGCTTTTATTTGCAATCATTGTCCCTACGTTGTTTTAATTCGTGAAGCTTTCGCAAAGTTTGGTAAAGATTATATGGACAAGGGCTTACAAGTTATCGCCATTAACTCTAACGATGTTGCCAACTACCCTGACGATAGCCCTGAAAAAATGGCAGAAGAAGTTAACAGCGCAGGCTATGTATTCCCTTATCTTTTTGATGAAACTCAAGAGGTTGCGCATCAATATCAAGCGGCTTGTACGCCAGATTTCTTTATGTTCGATGCTGATCATAAGCTTTATTATCGCGGGCAGTTTGATGATGCGCGCCCCAAAACGGATAATCTAACCGTTACTGGTAAAGATATGATCGAAGCGGCCGATGCGTTATTAGCAGGTAAAGAGGCACCACAATTACAAAAAGCATCGCTCGGTTGCAATATCAAATGGAAAGAAGGCAACGAACCCAATTACTCCTAAAATGATGTAATTAATACTTCGTGAAAGGATTTCTTCTTACCCGTCAATGGCAAGATACGAAGAACGGTATTGAGCTAATCTTCTGGGTCGCTACTGATTCAGGAGCAGTTCGGCTGGTAATCCCTAATCAACAGGCCGTTTGCTTTATTCGCAAACAAAACGAAATCAATCTTCCCAGCAGTATTCAACGTAAAACCCTCAAGCTAAAAGACTTTAATCACGACGTCGTTGATGGGCTTTATTTCAATCAACAGCGCGACTTAAACCAACTACGCGATATTCTTAGCTACGATAAAACTCAACTTTACGAATCGGAAATAAAACCCACCGAACGCTATTTAATGGAGCGTTTTATTACCGCGCCTTTGGAAATAACGGGCGAAGCGATACAGCGTGACGGGTATACCGAAGTCATCAACCCTAGCTTAAAACCAATAGACTATGCACCCGAACTAAGTTGGGCTTCTATTGATATAGAAACTGAAGATTTTAAAGGAAAGCTTTATTCAATCGCAGTTACAACAAATAATCAAGAACAGGTGTTTATGGTCAAAAACGACGATAAGCAAACACCAGATTCTGATCTTCCAATTCATTGGTGCGAAAACGAGCGTGATGCCCTACAACAATTCTTTGCTTGGATGAGAAAAAATGACCCTGACGTGATTATCGGCTGGAATGTGATCGCCTTTGACCTCGACTTTATACAATGGAAATGTAAAGAGCTACGCATTCCCTTTGCATTAGGCAGGGGCGATAAATACGAATCCGCCCGCAGTGCCATACTCGCGCCACAACAAAGCGGACACATGCACATTTGTCGCATACCCGGTCGTGTAGTGCTTGATGGTATTACCAGTTTACGTGCCGCTTTTTGGTCATTCGAAAGTTTTGCGCTAGGGCATGTTGCCAAGGAACTGCTTGGGCGCGATAAACTGATTGCCAGTACATCTGAAAATGGCTTGGATAAGCTCTCTGAAATTCGTCGCCAATACGCAGAAGCACCGCTCGAATTAGCTGAATACAATCTTGAAGATTGCCGTTTAGTCGCCGAAATTTTTGCCAAAGCCGACCTGCTTAATTTTTCGATAGAACGTGCGCGCATGACAGGGTTAGCGATTGATCGCAACGGCGGTTCAAGTGCCGCGTTTGATAACCTATATCTACCGCGTTTACATCGCCACGGTTTTGTTGCACCCGATGTGGGTAGCCATAAAAACCAAGTACATAGCCCCGGTGGTTACGTGATGGATTCGCAACCGGGGCTGTATGACAATGTATTGGTGCTGGATTTTAAAAGCCTCTATCCGAGTATTATTCGCACCTTTAAGATTGATCCACTCGGATTGATTTACAAAGATTATAAAAATGAAGATATACCCGGATTTTTGGATGCGGAGTTTTCTCGCGACACCCATATTCTGCCCGACATCGTTACGCAACTGTGGCAAGAACGTGATAGTGCCAAAAAAGACAACAATCAACCATTGTCATACGCTATAAAAATCATTATGAACTCTTTTTACGGTGTATTGGGTTCATTTGGCTGTCGCTTTTTTAACCCACAACTGGCTAGTAGCATTACCAAACGCGGGCATCAAATTATTCAAACCAGCAAAATCATTATTGAAGAACAGGGTTACCCTGTTATTTATGGCGACACCGATTCGGTGTTTGTATTACTCGGAGAAAGCAAAGACGAGGTGGAATGCCAAACCATCGGCAAACAACTTCAAGAGACCTTAAACCAATGGTGGAAACAACACTTAGAGAAAGAATTTCAAATCGAATCAAACCTTGAAATTGAATTTGAAACCCATTATTTACGCTTTTTAATGCCGACCATTAGAGGCGCAGAAAAAGGCAGTAAAAAACGCTACGCCGGCATGATTAATAACAACGGCAAAAACAAAATGATCTTTAAAGGGCTAGAAACAGTCCGTAGCGATTGGACACCGCTGGCACGTGAATTTCAGAAAGAACTGTATCATCGCATCTTCCATAACGAGCCTTTCGAAGCTTTTATTAAAGAAACCCATGATGCATTGATTCAGGGCAAACTAAACGACAAACTCACCTATACCAAACGTCTACGTCGCCCTTTAGAAAGCTACACCAGCACCCAACCACCACAGGTAAAAGCCGCCAAGAAAATGAAAAATGCCTACAGTAAAAATCAAAGCCGAAAAATTCAATACGTGATTACGCTAAATGGCCCAGAACCGATTGAGAATATAACCACGACAGCGGATTATCAGCATTATGTTGATAAACAATTAGCACCCGTTGCGGATAGTATTTTATATTTTTTAGATACGTCGTTTGAAAAGATAACGGCTCGGCAGATGGATGTGTTTGGTTAGCTTTCTAGGCTTAAAGCAACTACCTCTCCCAGACAGAGACCTCATCCTGCTAGAGGTGTCTTAATACAAACCGTAGGTTGGTGCTGAGCTTGCGAAGCCCAACAAACAGCGTCATGTTGGGCTTCGTTCCTCAGCACCAACCTACAAGCGTGTACTTTCAACACCCTCTGCTAGGAACAGGATGTTAAATAAATAGCCAATACATCCTCAAGATGCGTAATTAAATCAGCATCCATATATTGATACTCATCAGGAATATCTAAAATAATGATGTTTTTATTTGCTACTGAGCGACCCAATTTTTTAATAATCATGCTCTTGTGTTTCTTTTCCATCACAAAAGTTTGGTCTGCCCATTGAATATCGCTAACAGAAACAACCCGTTTAGATTTTGGACTCGTGCCAGCCGAACGTGTGCTGTAACCCTTCTGCCGAAAAATATTTTCAGCCGTTGGGCTACGCCATTGATTACGGCTACAAACAAAGAGTAAATTCATATCAACACTTCTTCCGTGGTTTTTTCTCAGGCTCTTTCTTAAATGAATAACAATCAAAGCCTTTCGCTTGTGCGAGATACTTATCTTCAATCGTTACCATATTATCTTCTTGGGTATTTAATCGCCCTAAAAACATGCTAATTTCTTGAAAGGCATC
>CAZMWD010000231.1:0-4059 GCA_964569685.1 uncultured Cocleimonas sp.
CTAAAGCCTTGCACTGAAAGTGCATAGTTTTGAACTAGCGTATTGGAACAATAAAGTCATCTCTGGGCAGACGAGCAAACACATATTCAACTAATTCTTGGTAACTCAACTCTCTATCAGAAGGATAGGAAACAATACAAACGTCAATATTACTAGGCAACTCAGCTATCAGTGGCTCAAACAATAACCCTGTGCCATCCAGCCCCGGTAACAGCAAAATTTTATTGCACTTAATCAAGAGTCTCTTAAAAACCCATTGCTTTTCTTATAATTTCAGTTTTAAGCAGTGATGATTGGTTAAATAACTTCATCCCTGCGTTACGAATTGTTTTAACAGGTGCAGCGCTATGTCCAAACAGTAATCTAAAACCTTCCATGACCCGCATCGTAATCATATTATCACCACGCCGTGCGCGCTCATAACGGCGTAATAATTTATAACTCCCCTTATCACGCTGCGCACTTGCGCCATTTAAAGTCTGCGCTAATTCAACGGCATCTTTTAAACCTAAGTTCACACCCTGCCCAGCAAGTGGATGAATGGTATGCGCTGCATCACCTACTAAGGCAATGCGTGGTTTGATCATATTTTTTGTTTGCGAACCGCGTAATGGAAATGCCGCACGTTGACTGACTTCTTTAATCTTTCCTAATTTATGATCAAGCGCCTCTGCCAGTGCCGTTTTAAAATCATCATCACTTCTTGATAAATAATAATCAGCACGATCAGACGGGAGCGTCCATACGATTGAACAGCTTCCATCGGATAGCGGTAAAAATGCCAAAGGCCCACTCGGTTGAAAACGCTGCCATGCCGTATATTGATGATGTTTTTCTGGCTTAACCACAGCAACTAGACCACTTTGCCCATAATCATCACGATCAATATCAATACCCGCAAGTTCACGCACTTTAGAGTTTGCACCATCTGCACCCACCAAAAGCTGTGCTGAGATTGACTGACCATCATCTAATTCAATTATCACTTGATCGTCTTGCACCTCGAAACTCTGCAAACTATTAGGGCAATAGAGTGTTGCACTCTCATAGTCTTTTAAAGATTCGGTTACGGCAAATTGAATCGCCCTATTTTCGATGATATGCCCAAGCTCAGGTTCGCCTAACTCGGCAGCTTCAAAGTTAACTTCTCCATCACCTGTCGCATCCCAAACGGTCATATTCTCATAAGGTGAAACGCGTTGTTTTACAATACCATCCCATGCACCTGCTTCAGTCAACGCCTGTTGTGATGCACGACTAATTGCCGAAACACGCAATTCATGCGGAGTTGTTTTAATTATTTTTTTAGTTCTGTTCGCTTCTATCACTGCTACTTTTTTGCCAGACTTCGCCAATAAACACGCGAGAGTTGCACCGACCATGCCACCACCGCTGATAATTACATCATACTGTTTCATGTTAATTCCTCTAGCAACATTGTGTCTGACCTTAAGGAGGATCTCCTTAATGAAAGACCTCGTGCTAAACGCGATTGCCGATAATTAATCCCCATGCTTTGCTTTGTTAACCATTTGCGTAATGGAGGCAGACGATCCACGGCCAATAAACCACCCGCGCGTGCATGACCTAACAAAAAGTTATCATTTGAAAATAAACGCACCAATGAATCGGTATAACGCACCGTTGTTTTTAAATCACCTGCGCGCTGTTTCTCATAGGCTTGTAATAAAGTATCTGTACCGACATCCCCCGTCGGCAAGTGTTCTGCAATAAGGTCTGCAAGAACCGCAATATCGCGCATTGCTAAATTCAAACCCTGACCTGCTACAGGATGCAAGGTATGTGAGGCATTACCAATAACCACGGTACGCTTTGCAGTATTCATTTTGGATGTGACTAACGACAATGGGTAATATGAACGATTACCCACTTTAGTAAAACGCCCTAAACGATGACCAAACTCTTCATTTAATTTTTTAAGAAAAGCAGCATCATCCATTGCCATTGTTTCATCAACAGACTCCATTCCATTTTTAGTTGAATGTGTCCAAACTAAAGAACAACGATTGCCCGACATTGGCAATAATGCAATGGGCCCTATTGCGGTAAAACGCTCAATCGCTTTATTATTATGAGGCTTCTCGGTGGATACATTGGCGATAATCGCAGACTGTTGATAATCCGAGATTTTCACTTCAATACCCGACATTTCGCGAATCGGGGAATGTGTGCCATCCGCAGCAACTAACAATCGCGTTTGAATCGTTTTAGTTTTGTCTTTAGTTACTTTTCCTTTTTTATCTTCTTTATTTTGAGCCTGCTGAATACTAATGGTTAAACTATCATTACCCTGTTCTACGCCAGTCACTCGCATCGGAACAAACTGTTCAACTCGGCACTTTTTGAGTTGTTCATACAGCTGTTTTCCCAACACGCGACTTTCAACCAAGTAGCCCAATGCAGGTACTTTTTCCTGTTTTGCGCTTAACCGAGTTGTACCAAAGTGACCTCGGTCAGATACTTCTATTACTTTGATTTCAGTGGTTTTTTCTTGAAGGTTATCCCACACACCCATACCCGAAAATATACGACTCGAACCATAAGATAATGCAATCGCTCGATCATCATAACTAGGCTGATTAGAAGCACCAAATGAAACAGCTTCAATCATACCTACCTTAATATTAAGCGGTTCTAGCGCAACCGCTAAACTTGCCCCGACCATGCCTCCGCCGACAATCAATACATCAAATATTTTATCCTGTTTAGCCATTAGGCTTTAGCCATCCATTGCTCAATAGCATCGACTTCTTTAATCAAGTCACCTGTTAGGACTTCATTACCCGTTTCGGTGATCAGCACATCATCTTCAATACGAATGCCGATATTCCACCACTTTTTATCAATTGAATCATCCGGGGATACATAAATACCTGGCTCAACGGTTAAGGTCATTCCCGGTTCTAACGCGCGCCATTCACCATCCAATTTGTATGCGCCGACATCATGCACATCAAGCCCTAACCAATGCCCTGTTTTGTGCATATAAAAGGGCTTGTACTTCTCTTTTTCGATGAGCTCTTCTAAACTTATATCGGGGTTATCTTTATCGCTTAGCAGACCTAATTCATACAAACCCGTTGCAATCACTCGCACCGCAGCATTGTGTGGTTGTATCCAACTATTGCCCGGTTTTGCTAATGCGATGGCAGCCGTTTGAGCATCCAGCACAATTTGATAAAGCTGGCGTTGTTCCTTGCTAAATGTACCATTCACAGGAAACGTACGCGTAATGTCACTGGCATAACCTAAATATTCCGCGCCCGCATCAATCAGTAATAAATCACCTTCATTGAGTGGCATATTATTATCAATATAATGCAATATACAACCATTCTCGCCACCACCTACAATGGTTGTATACGCCGGTGTCATACCGTTTTTACGAAACGTATGGAGATACTCCGCTTCAATTTCATATTCGATTTTATTTGGCTGAGTCGCCTGCATCGCAATTCGATGCGCACTCATCGCTGTTTGTGCTGCGTGACGCATAACCGCTTGTTCCGCAGGTGATTTAAACAAACGCATTTCATGCAAAAATACATTTAATGAAACAAATTCTTGCGGTGCTTGAACACCATTGCGCACCTTCGCCTTGAAAGAGTTTGCCCAAGAAATAACCTGTTTATCAAATTCTGGGTTAACCCCCACGCTGTAATAAACACGGGTACGATTTTCCATTAAGCCCGGCACTATGTCATCCAAATCGTCGATAGGAAAGGCATCATCCGCACCGTAATCTGCAATTGCATCGTCTAACCCGACCATGCGCCCTGTCCACTGTTCTGTTTTCGGATCTTTCTCGCGACAAAATAAAATATATTCACCGCCTTCACGACCCGGCACAAATACGGCGACCGCCTCTGGCTCGTTAAACCCCGTCAAATACAAAAAGTCGCTATCTTGACGAAAAGGAAACTCTGCATCACGGTTACGAATCAGCACTTCTGATGAGGATAAAATAACAACGCCATTATCACCCACTTTCGCCATTAAATCGGCGCGTCGTTGGGCAAATTCTGATGCTGATATTGT
>CAZMWD010000232.1:0-3984 GCA_964569685.1 uncultured Cocleimonas sp.
GTATATTTTCAAGCTCTATAATTTGTGTGCAGTCTTTTGTTGCCGATTCAAAATCAGCTTGAAAATAAAATAAACTACTTCTTTTAAATAAGGCATTTGCTACTTCTTCAGCGGTGTTATTTTTTGCATTAATTATTTTAGTCAGCGTCTGAATGTGTAAATCGGTGTTCTCATCACTCTCCCTTATTTTATTCGCACCTTGCATCGGCTGATCTTTAGTTTGGCTTTTTTGCCTATATAGCTCATCAATAAAACTACCTTGTTCAAGTGCAGTTTCTAAATAGAGTTGACCGGTCTTGCTTATTTTCCCATCCAGTTTGCTTTTTATATCTTGGTTATCATACCAAGCACGAATAAAATCAACCAAAATAGCAATAGGGCGATTATCTTGATTTTCTTTAACTTCCACACAAATTCGCATCAGCGGTTCGGTGATTTCATAAAGTGATTCACGCCCGCGTTTATGCGATTTTACATAGCCTTTGTCTTTTAAGTCTTTTAGCTGACTAGAAATACTTTGATTGCTACTAAAGAGTTGCCTTGCCATGCGCTTAACACTCACCGTATTGCGGGTGGCACTGAGCAATTCAATAATTTTTCTTTGGGCAGGCGGTAGCCAACGAATACGCTCTTGATAGTACGGGGTAAGCTCGTCCACCATTTTTAAAAAGGGGGCAACCAAGGCATCAATGGTATCCCTGCTAATAAATTGTGATAACACAATATACATACGATGATTACCCCCCGAAAGATGGTGCAATGCTTTGATACGCATTTTTCCTTGGCGCGTTTTTAAGAATTGGCTCACATCTTTTTTATGATTCAATTTGGCAATATTGCTAATCAGTTTTGACGCTTCTTCTTCATTAAGTGCTTCTAAATATTCGGTTTGGAAAAAACCAAAGAAAGGTTTTTCACGGTCTTTTAAAGATTGTGTTAGTTTTTGTGCGCTTACAAAAAAAGTGAAACGTGGATTTTCTTGTATATAAGCCCGTAATTGTTCTTGCCCCTGTTTGCCAATGGCTTCGAACATGGCATCTAAATTTTCAATAATCACTAAGCAGGTTTGTTTGGATGCTTTTAATTTGTCTACTATTAGTTCCCCCACAAAAGCTTGTGCATCTTTTGGCTTCATATCGTAGACGCTTTCAATATCGCTAGACGCATATTCTTTAGGGTAGCGTTTTTGTAATGAGATAAATATTTTTAATAAAATATCCAGCAAAGAGGCAAAGGTTTCATCTTCATTTAACCATGCGATTTTTAATTTTTTCTTGAGTGCTTTTTGTTGATTAAGCCGATGCACTAACAATGTAACAAGGTGTGTTTTCCCTGAGCCACGCGAACCCACCATTAATTGATGATGCTTGTTTTTGGTTGTTGCACTTTCGACTATACGTTCAATTGCATCAGTTAATAAGTCTTCGCGTTGTACAAAAATGGCCTCCAGATCTTCCACATCCGTCTGACTTGGCGTGAATATTGAAATATACGGGTCGCTTTCAGTTTGCTGAGTCATATTAGCTCCCTATTTATTTTCCACCAGCGTTTGATGAGAGGGAAACGAAAGCAATATTTTTTTGAGGTATCTTTTGTTAAATAGTGATCTAAATTCATCTGTATCAGTAATTCACGTATTTTTTCAATATTCTTAACACTTTCATGGTCACTTTGTTGTTTGAGTATTGCTTGAAGTTCTTTAGGGCTAAGCCCGTCACGCAATGCAAGCTCGTCTAATGCCAGTTTTACGATAGGCGTATCATCGGCATAATAATCTATAATTCTTGTTTCATAGTGTGTTAGCTCCCACGGGTCGTTATCATCGGTGATTTTATCCAGCACAATGCTTTCAACTTGTTCAACAGTAGCCGTTTGCTGTAACGATTTTAATGATCGAACGATATGATGGATATAAAATGGAAAGTTGTCGGTGTGTTGTGCAATTGATTCTGTGACGGCTTTTATATCATCGCATTTTATCCCTTCACCTTCTAATAGCTTTGTGGCGAGACAGCAAGCATCTTCAGTATCGAGTGGCGTTACTTCTATTTGAAATAGATTATTAATGGGGCGGTTTCGGTAGCCTGTTTTCTTTAGTTCTTTTAAAACATGGTGCAAACCAATAGAACCTGTAATCAACATCCGGAAGTTTTTATAATCTTTGCGAATAGCACGTAGTGTATCAAATACTTGTTTGGCGACCTTCTCACCATCTTGCTGGTGAATATTAGATAACATATATGGAAACTCATCCCAAAGAAAAAGCACCTGCTTGCCTGAAATATTTTGTTCTTCAGCAAGAATGGCAATGGACTGTTCTAGAATTTCTTGCCATGTTTTTTTATTAGATTCTGGTAACTTATAGCCATTTATCTCGCTACCACCGAGAAATTCACCTAGCTTTTTTGTAAGATTAATAGTGCGTTGTGTTGTCGAGAGGTATTTTTGCACGACATCATAGATGGTTGTCGAAAACCCCATTGCATCTTGGACTTTCTCAAGGTCAGTATAGATGGGTATCCAGTTTTCATCAGGACGTTCTTCTAGAATTGTCATTACGCTAGTTTTACCGATACGACGCTCAGCCGTCATAATCACGCTTTGAGTTTGCAATGCTTCTCTAATGTCTTGGCATAGTTTAGTTCTGCCAATAATTTCATCAACCGCTAACTGTCCGCCTGGATTGGTTTTCATTCCAACATTCTCCTAGAATCATTGGAATGGATTATATACGTTAAATTAAACGTACGTCAATATTAAAGTACGTTATCTCGTGATATATTAGGAAATCTATGGTCAAGCCCATAAATGAAACGGGAGTTATTTGCCATGAACCTTTTTCGTACTTTTCATATTAAAACCTCTTAATGAAGGCGCTTTTTCCCCTAGAACAACCTTAAACGTTTTGCTTTGTTGTTTTCTTTTTATAACCGCGATTACTGCATCACCTGGTTTTTTATCTAACGCCCAGAGCCTTACATCAGTGGTGGTTTTAATGGTGGCGTTATCCAAGCGTTGAATAATATCTTTCTTTTGTAATCCTGCTTTGCTTGCCGCGCCATGATGTAGTATTGATTCAATCACAACGCCTTGTTTAGAATCTTTCATGGCAATGCCTAAACGCCCAACCGGAGGCAGTTTTACTTCGGGTGAAAACAATAAATAATCACCTTGCTTTGGGTCTGGATTGCTATTTATATTGTTCAATATCACCGCTGGTTTAGATTTTATACGCCGCTCTAAACGATCAGGAATACCTTCTCGGTTGATAATATGCCCGCCTCCAGCAAGTATCACCATGCGATGATCTGGGTGTTTTTGTAAAAACTTAGCCGCTTGATCTGCCATACCTTCATCCCATGCAAGTTGCGCTTCTAAAAACTTATCAAAGCCTTTGCTGCTGGTGCGCATGTGGGCATTAAACACATTTTTCAAACGCTTTACATAAGCAGGGTTCGATTTATCCAGTGTTTTAGGTAGTTGAGCGCGCTCTTTTTTATTTAAGCCACTAATGCCCACTTTAGTGATGCGTCTGGTTAATTCTTTGGGTACGTTTAATGCAATCAATGGAATGTTATTTTGTTTTGCATAGCTGAAAATAGGGCGATACAAACGGAAATCATAACGCCAACGATCAAAATATTCAGTGCCACGTAGCATTGCCTGCTCGTCGATTCGTCCCGCGATATAATCATCAAGGTAGGATTGGAACGGTTGCTGAATCATCTCAAGCCCAATGGCTATCTTTCCCCATTTTTTATGCAAGCCTTTTATAACGGCTAATTGATTAAGGTGGTCACTGTAGTTCGTGTGAATCTCCCCAACCAACACCGCTTTATGGGTTGCTAATTGAGGCATTATGGAATTTAGAGATTGCAGTGAGTTAAGACTTAATGCGGTGATATTAGTCTGGGTGTTTTTATTTGCTGTGCTTTTATCTGCTGTGTTTTTATCTGCTGTGGCACTGTTTTTAGTGGAAGAAAC
>CAZMWD010000233.1:0-3927 GCA_964569685.1 uncultured Cocleimonas sp.
GTTTGTTGGGCTTCGCAAGCTCAGCGCCAACCTACAATGAGCCTTTTGCGACACCCTCTCTGGGAGAGGGTTGGACGGAAGTGCGCCTTCACAGGTATGACTTTATTTGATTTACATCATCTGTGGGCTATGGTTTGGCTTTTTTACTTACTGATATATTCGCTATTCCATACTGCTCATAATATCCATGCCTTCACGTAAGGTTTTGTGAACGGGGCAACGATCCGCAATTTCTAACATTCTACTGTGTTGTTCATCGCTGAAATCACCTTCTATATGAATCTTTCGGGTAATTCGAGATGATGTTTTTTCTAATGCGTTAGGTGGAATGTAATTGAGTCGAACGGTGATTTTATCAAGCTCAATACCTTTTTTTTCCGCATACATTTTGAGTGTAATGGAAGTACAACTACCAATGGCAGAGAGTAATAATTCAAAAGGCGTAGGACCTTCGTTATCACCTTTTAAGTTTTCAGGTTCATCGGATATAAATTGATGATTTCTGGCGGTAATTTTTTGTGCATAAAGTTTGTTTGTGTTTTCTACTAAGACTTCTGTAAGCATATATTCTCCCCATATTGTGATTAATATATATTAGTCTAGTATAGTTTTAACCAATTGCACCCAATAACTTGCGCCTAAAGGCAGTATTTCGTCATTAAAATCATAATGGGTGTTGTGTAACATGCAGCCATGACCCGCTACACAGCCATCTTCACTGCCATTTCCTATCCAAATATAAGCCCCAGGACAGGCATTTAATAAAAAAGAAAAATCCTCTGCGCCCATGCTTGGGGGTAAATCACGTTTGACTGCTTCTTTACCCACTATTTTTGTTGTTGCTTCTGCACAAATGTTTGCATGTTTGGGGTTGTTAATAGTAGCAGGGTAGCCCTCACTAATCTCAAGATGTCCGTTTGCACCCATTGCTTCACAGGTATTTGTAACGATGTTTTGGATGCGCTGTTTGACTAAATCACCAACGTCTTTATCAAAATAACGCAATGTTCCGGTGAGTTCCATGGTATCAGGAATAATATTAGAGGCATCGCCCGCGTTGACAATCGTAATACTTAATACGACTGTTTGTAGCGGGGATACATTACGTGAAACAACTGATTGCAAGGTAGTGATTAATTGTGCGCCCGTAAGAATGGGATCAACCACTTGATCTGGCATTGCGGCATGTCCGCCTTTACCTTGAATAGTAATTGCTATGGAATCAACCGCTGCCATTACTGCCGTATCGTGAACCGCAAATGTGCCTGCTTTTAATCCGGGCCAATTGTGCATTCCATAAACTGCACTACAGGGGAATAGATCAAACAGACCTTCTTCCACCATTACGCGCCCTCCACCATCACCTTCTTCGGCGGGTTGGAAAATAAAGTGTACTGTTCCGGCAAAATCATTATGCTGTTTTAGATAAACTGCTGCGCCAAGCAACATTGTGGTATGCCCATCGTGACCACAGGCGTGCATTTTTCCATCGTGACGGGATTTGTGCTCAAACTCGTTTAGTTCCTGAATGGGTAGACCGTCAATATCCGCGCGCAAACCAATCGCATCTCCCGCTTGTGTTCCTTTTACGGTTGCGACAATGCCTGTTTTAGCTAAACCACGGTGCATTTCAATATTGTGATCCTCAAGAACAGACGCGATATAATCACTACTTAATATTTCTTCAAAACAAAGTTCAGGGTGCTGGTGCAACCAATGTCGCCAAGAAATCATTTGATGATGAAGTTCAGAATCTGTTTCAATTGCGTGATGAGTTGACATTATTTTTCTCCCGTTTGGCTCCAGCCTATTTCTTGCGCTGTTTTTGGTCCGATAAGGGTTTTAGATAAACTAGGCGCAGTTTTGAATGTTGTTGGGCTGGTTGGAATACGCCCACCCATTATTTCCGCTTTTCGTTGAGGGTAAACAGGCTTGCGCTTGGGTTCTGCATAACCTTCGGGAAAAATGGGTTGATTGGTGCGTAGATCGTATTTATCGGTCGCACCTAAAGTATGCAATAACTCATGGAGAATAATCACATTATTTTGTTTTTCATATTTTTTATTGGCAAACAGCTGAATCAGCGCCACCTTACTTTTTTGTAAGCCAGTAGAGTGCGCTAAACCTTTGTGTACTTTCGGGTCAAAGAATAGGGCGTAGGCACGAATCTGTGGTTTTATGCCGGTGTGATTATCTGTTTTCCATGTCCAATAACGGAGCTTTAAACTCCACCACATAATACTCAGGGTATTGCCATTGTTAGGGATTGCAGGCGGTAGTGATTTAATAGGAGAAGAAATTTGAAAGTAAATAGGAGTCGAGAGGTTTAAACCATAGCGAGCTGATTCCTTTATCAATAAATCGTTAAAGCTATCAAATTGTGCTGTGTTTAGTGTGGCAATATACTGATCAGTGGCTTCTCTGCCATCGGCATTGATAGGATAAATCACCACGCGCAGAGCATGTTTCCAGCTGGTTGCTCTTTTTTGATCAAGTAAGGTGTTGATCAAAATAGAAGCAAGTATGAGGAGTAGTATTGTTATGCGTATATTTTTAAAGGTCATAAGTATTCAATAAAATCCTTGTTATTAGGTATTTTGGCACAATAATTTAGCGCTTAGGAGATTATCTTAACCCTATAAATAATCCAGTTTTTGTGGGCAGGATGTTAGTGTAGAATGCCCGCCATACAGTATTAGAATCAAGCATTCAGATTTAGGAGACAGTCAATGTCAGAAGTAACACGTGAACAAGTAGACGCTTTATTAAAAGAAGTTCAAGAACGCTATGTTGAGAAAGATTTAATAGCATCAAATTTTGTAAAAGATGTTGATATTAAAGGCGATACTGTCTTTGTGCGCATTGTTCAAGGTTATCCATCGGGCGAATACCGTGATGAATTAGCAGCAGAAGTAAAAGCTAAATTAGAATCAGACGGTGCGATTGCGAAAGCAGAAATAACGGTTGAACAAGATGTAACCGCACACGTGGTACAAAAAAGTTTGAAACGTATCGAAGGCATTAAAAATATTATTGCAATTGCATCAGGTAAAGGCGGTGTGGGTAAATCAACCACAGCCGTTAATATTGCCTTATCCTTAGTTGCAGATGGTGCAACCGTCGGCATGTTAGATGCGGATATTTACGGCCCTAGTCAGCCGCGCATGTTAGGTATCAGTGGTACGCCTCAATCAGATGACGGTACAACCCTAGAGCCTATGGAAAACTATGGCATTAAAGCGATGTCGATTGGTTTTTTGGTAGAAGAAGATACCCCAATGATCTGGCGTGGCCCAATGGTAACGCAAGCGTTAGAGCAGTTATTAAATGACACCAATTGGGGCAATTTAGATTATTTGATTGTCGATTTACCACCAGGAACAGGTGATACACAGTTAACGCTTTCACAAAAAATCCCCGTTAGTGGCGCAGTGATTGTGACAACACCTCAGGACATTGCTTTATTAGATGCGCGTAAAGGTCTAAAAATGTTTGAGAAAGTAGAAGTGCCAGTATTAGGTGTTGTAGAAAACATGAGTATTCACATTTGTAGCGAATGTGGACACGCAGAACATATTTTCGGAGAAGGTGGCGGAAAACGCATGGCAGATGAATCCGATGTTGATTACTTAGGCGCATTACCCCTTGATTTAACTATTTGTCAGCAAGCGGATGAAGGAAAGCCAACGGTGGTTGCCGAGCCAGAAAGTAGAAATACAGAATTGTATAAAGAGATTTCACGGAAGATGGCGGCAAAATTGGCAAGTCAGGGGAAGGATTACAGTACGAAATTCCCAAATATAGTCATCCAAAACACCTAATAACTACACAGATCATACCTAAACCACGCGATTACGGCGTTGGAGAAAAGCTTACTTACAAATTGTAAGCTTCGCTTTCCTCCGCCTTGTACTCACGCGGTTTAGG
>CAZMWD010000234.1:0-3906 GCA_964569685.1 uncultured Cocleimonas sp.
GGTGCTTTATAATGACTACAGCCTGAAATTGATAATAATAAAATGAAGAATCCCGCTAGAGAACGACGAGAGCAAATATAGCTAAGAATGGGAAGGTTCATAAACTCACTCGGTTGTTTAATGGAATTGATTCAACTGAGTTTACACTTATTAATAATCAAATAAATTGATAAATGTTTATTGCAGGATCTAGGTATTAGTGTACTCCTAGTTAAATCTTCAAATCTTCAATATAAAGCTGATACAAACGTGGCTCCATAATAGAATTTACTGGCACTTCTAATTTTTGAATATCTTTACTAAATACCATTGCGGCTTGCATTGTTGCATCGGTCATAAAACGAGTGGGTATGGTAAAGTGAAAGTCACGTGGTAGCGGTTTTTTCATCTGTGCCAGATTAAAGCCCCAAATGCCGAACGATGGAATAGTGACATGATAACTAAGCGTATGATCAAAAACAGCATCGAGCGTGTGTTGAATAGACCAGAATGTTTTACGCGTAAAAAAGGGGGAAGAGCTTTGCGTTACCAGCACCGCGTTGGGAGACATGCGCTTGCGAATCATGGTGTAAAACTCTCGTGAATAAAGTTTATTGATTGCTTCGTTATGCGGGTCTGGCATGTCGATAATCACACGGTCATATAGAATGCCGGCTTTATTGATAAAACTGAATGCGTCTTGGTTGTAAATGGTTAACTTCTCATTTTCTAAACTTCGCTCATTTAACGTGGATAGCATATAAAGATTTTTACTAATCTCGGTCATTTCTGGATCAATATCTACTAGATCAATCTTTTGCACGCCGTCGTGTTTAAGAATTTCACGCACCGCTAAACCATCGCCACCGCCTAAAACGAGTACATTTTTTATGCTACCCGGTATCGACAAGAGCGGATGCACTAAGGATTCGTGATAGCGGTATTCATCCCGCGATGAGAACTGGATATGCCCGTCTATATATAAGCGATGTTCGTTATTCACATGCGATTTTGTCACCACAATTTTTTGGTACTGTGTTTGTTTTTTATAAATGATCTGATCAAAATAAAGGTGTTTTTCTGCAAAACTGGTGAGCTGTGTGCCATAAACAGTAAACAAGGTCAGTAATACTAAAATCAAAAGGCTAATAAACGTTAGTAGACGAGCGTGTTTAAGGTGTTTTCTGAAAAAATAAATATTTGTCAATGCGGTTAGGATAGTGATTAAGCCAATCGCAAAAGAAGAACGAATCAAGCCTAACTGTGGCAATAAAAACAAAGGGAATGAAACAGAGCCGATTAACGCACCCAAATAATCCAAGGACATGACATTAGCAATCGAATCACGGGTGCTGTATTTTTTTGAAAGAATGCCCATTAAAATAGGAATTTCCATACCCACTAATGCGCCAATGACTAAAATTAGGCTGTACATCGTGGCATCGTATAATGCTCTGACCATTGGAAAGGCCATCAACAACAGTAAGCCACTAATACCGCCCACTAAAGAAATTGCAATTTCTATAGTAATAAAATTATGTACTAAGTTTTTACCGAGTAATTTAGATAAATAAGAACCGACACCCATCGCAAACATGAAAAAACCGATAGTCATCGAAAATTGATACACACTATTGCCCAATAAATAACTGGAAATAGTGCTTATAATCAACTGATAGGCAATGCCACACAGTGCCACTATCATAATCGAGATGAGCAAAATGCCGGTTTGTTTTTGATTAAGCTGTGAGTAAGCTTGCAAGGTGATTACCTAAATTGAAAATTTAAAAATGGCGTATAAAAAAACGCCTACGCTTGCAAATAAGTACAAACGTAGGCGCTATTTATTAATCGTCTCAAAAGTATTGGCAGTGTCGATCCTGTAAAATACAAGAAACCCGCACCCTTCGACTCCGCTCAGGGTACTAGTCAGAAGTAGCTCCCTGAGCGGAGTCGAAGGATGCGGGAGCATGTAAATATATTTGGGACAACTAACAACAATACAAGGACGGTGTTTCATCGCCCCAAAAGGTCGTTTATTTACCTGAAGTATGGCTTCCAGAACCCGCTCTTGAGCGCGCACTTTTATGAGCAGATTTTGGTGTCGCTTTTCTCGCTGCTGGGTTTGTACCTGTTGCGCGTTGACGACTCAACATGCTACCAATGAGCATACCCATCAATAAACCTGTTCCAGAAAAATGAGATTCACGTACTTCTGTTTCATCCGATGCAATTAAACGATTATTTTCTGAATCAACTTCGAGTTTGAATAATTCTTGTTCACCTTCATCTTTGGTCATATTATTATTGTCATCCGAAAATGCACCAAATGAACCGTCTGATTTAGCCTCTACACCAATTGCACCTGCGTGAATGGCAGGGTGAGTGCTGTTTAAGTTTTGCGTATAACTACTCGCAAACTTATCCATTACGTTGTCTTTATTGACATCTTCTCTGTTTTCAAATGAGCCAAAAGTGCCGGAGGCGACATTTAACACTTGATCAAGATCAGCGTGTGATGTGCCGCCACTTTTGCTACCTTTATCATTTGTAACTGCAAAAACTACCGCGATACCGACAACCGCGTAGATGACGTATTTTAATTTACCAAACATTGTTCTCTCCTTTGTGGAATTAATTCTGTATTTGTTATCAAGGTTATAGGGTCACAACCGATAAGTCTAGAACCTATAAATTTAGAACCTATAAGTTTAGAACCTATAAGTATAGTGTTGTTCATGAATACCATCGTCATAGTAATCATCTAAAAAACCTGCATTTAAAAAACCACACGACAGCAAGGTTTCACTTACGCCTTCAAAATTTGAAGGGAACGATAAAAATACCGCTCTGCCTTCATCATTTCGTACTTGATCAAGCCCGATTTTTACATCGTCCTGATTAAACATATTCGCGCCTTCATCATGCCAGCCAAAGCTATAGGCATCATCTGTCTCATCTATTTCGAAAATAGCGTTAAATTGTACGGGGCAATTTTCTTGCCCAATTATTCCATCTAGGTTTGAATCCTTCAGACGTAAACCTAAGATATGTTGCGCTTCGCCTTCGGTGTAATAATCTTTGTGGCTTAGCTCTATTTGAAACCCCAGTGCTTGATATAAATGTAATGCGGCAGCGTAAATTGCACCGTCCCCGTTATCAACGTCTTTATCCACATAATCGCTGACTTTAACAAATATTTTTCGTCCGTCTTGCGCTTTAACACGATCTAAAAGCTCGCTGATCATCTTTCTACCATGCCCTTTTCCGGCATGATTTTTATGCACATAAGTCCATGATAGCCAATAGGTTTGCTCGCACCCCGGCGGTTTTACAAAGCCCGTTATGCCGATGACCTTGCCATCATCTTCCATAACGTATTGATCAATAATACCGCCAACGTCTCGATAGCCACCTTCTGCTTCTTCGGCATCTTCTTCACTTTGAGAGGCGATGATATTAATTACTGCATCGACATCGCTGGGTTGCATTTCTCTGAGATATTTCATGTTTTTATTAGACACTTCATTTAGTCTCGTTAGCCTCTATCACCGTACCGCGTTTAAGATTCGTGACGGTAATGCTATCAACTTCAAATGCTTGTTCGAATACAGCAATCGTCTTTTCTGGTGTTGTTTCACCACACATAAAAATATCCAACGCGGCGTAATCGCGCTCTGGCCACGTATGAATACTAATATGAGATTCGGCTAAAACCGCCACACCCGAAACGCCACCATTGGGTGTAAAATGATGTAAATGAATGTGTAATAAGGTCGCACCGGATACCTTTATGGCTTCTCGCAGTGCGCTTTCAATAAGGTCTAGATCATCCAGATGTTTTGCGCCCCAGCAATCTAAAATTAAATGCGTACCCGCAAACAGAACGCCGTCTTTTTCAATAAAAAGATCTTGAGGGTGATCGGA
>CAZMWD010000235.1:0-2571 GCA_964569685.1 uncultured Cocleimonas sp.
GGCTCTAAACGATTAATCACCCAGTTTCCATCATCATCACGCACATACTCAAAACGATCATGTAAGCGATCTTCCCCGCCCTGCCAAAACTCGATTGTTTCTGGTACAACGCGGTAACCACCCCAGAAATCAGGCAATGGAATTTCACCTTGTTTAAAACGTTGCTTCATTTTCTTGAGTTGGTTTTCCAAGGTTGCGCGAGTATTAATATGCGAACTTTGATTCGATGCCCACGCGCCTAATTGACTACCGCGTGGACGAGAAAGGAAATATTGTAAGGATTCAGTCGTGCTGATTTTTTCCGCTGTACCGTTTATTTCTATTTGCCGTTCCAATTCTGTCCATGGAAATAATAATGAAACATTGGGATTTTTGGCTATTTGTTGGGATTTTTGGCTAGTATAATTAGTAAAAAAAACAAAGCCTTTTTCATCAAAATATTTTAATAAAACGGTGCGTTGTGTGGGTTTTCCATCTGCCGAGACCGTTGCTAAACTCATTGAACTCGCATCAGAAATATCCGCTTGCAAGGACTGCTTGAACCATTTTTCAAATACTTCAAAAGGGGAACTGCTGAGGTTTTTTCTATTAAGACCGCCTTTAGTGTATTCACGACGGTGATCTCCGACATCCATAGTACTTACTCTCACTAATATAAGGAGACTTTAGCATAGAGTCGGATAAAATTTAACTTGGTTCGATTAATGTTAATTTTCTTTATGATGCAAAAACCACAGAAAAAAACATCAACCAAGAAAATGCTATCAAGGCTACAAGAAGCCCCATTGGAAAAGTAAACCCCCAGAAATCTTGCATAGTATAACTCTCATAATAGTTTAAGAATCATAACTGTAACTCAGCTTATACAAGCCTATGTTGATCTGGGTCAAAAACCTTACTAAAAAATACTACTTATGACTCTAGCTCTTCCCAACGCTGATACTTTTGTTTAAGTGTCGCATTGATTGCTTGCAATTCATCAGTAACACCCACGGTGACTTTATGCTCTTGCTTAAAAAAGTTGGGGTCTGCCATTTGTGCTTCTAAATCAGTCACTTTATTTTCTAAGTCTTCTATTTCTTTTGGCAGATTGTTTAATTCTTGTTGATCATTAAACCCTAGCTTTTTATCTGGCTTAGTAGTTGATTTAGCTTCTGCTACTTCGACTTTCTTTGGACTAGATTTAGATTTTTTCTTAGCTGTGTTTGTAGATGTAGATCGTTGGCGCAACCAGTCATCATAACTACCCACAAATTCATTAATGATGCCATCGCCTTCAAATACAAAGCAGCTAGTAACAAGGTTGTTGATAAACGCACGATCATGGCTGACGATTAACACTGTGCCCGTATAATTAAGTAAAAGTTCTTCCAACAGCTCTAACGTATCCACATCTAAATCATTGGTTGGCTCATCCAACACCAAGACATTGGCAGGTTTGATAAACAATTTTGCCAATAACAAACGGTTTCTTTCACCACCTGAAAGTGCATTTACAGGTGAATTAGCGCGGTCTGGCGTAAATAGAAAATCTTGCAAATAGCTTATGACATGTTTTTCTTGACCGTTGATTGTGACTTTATCTGCGCCACGATCAAGGTTATCTTTTACCGAACGATTTTCATCTAACTGGCTTCGTAGCTGATCAAAATAAGCCACTTGTAAGTTTGTGCCTTGGATGATTTTGCTTTCAGGATTTTTATCGGGTTCCAATTCGCCGAGCAATATTTTAAGCAACGTGGTTTTTCCCACCCCGTTTGGACCAATCAATCCAATTTTATCGCCACGTTGTACCAGCGCAGAAAAGTCATCAACCAACACACGACCATTGGGCAAGGTGTAGCTGATATTTTCTACTTCCACCACACGCTTGCCCGTTTTTTGCCCCACGTCCACTTGGATATTGACAGAACCTTGTTGTTCGCGGCGCTCACCACGTTTATCACGCATCTTTTCTAAGGAACGAACACGTCCTTCGTTTCTAGTGCGACGCGCTTTTATGCCTTGGCGAATCCAGACTTCTTCTTGTGCCAGCTTTTTATCAAAGCGCGCATTTTCTAATTCTTCAGCATGAAGTGCTTCTTCTTTTCGACGTAAGAAGTTTTCATAATCACCTGGCCAACTGGTCGCAATTCCTCGGTCTATTTCAATAATGCGGGTGGCTAATCGACGCAAGAAAGAACGATCATGGGTGATGAAAACTAACGAACCTTTAAAGCTAAGTAGAAAATCTTCTAGCCAAATAATAGCTTCAATATCCAAGTGGTTGGTTGGCTCATCAAGCAACAACACATCGGGTTCTTGAACTAGCGCACGTGCCAATAAAACACGACGTTTGATACCCCCCGACAGATCACCAAAATCCACATCAGGGTTTAGTTCTAAGCGTGAGATAACCGTATCAATGGTATTTTGAAAATGCCAACCATTACAGGCTTCTAGCTTGTGTTGGACTTTTTCAAAACGCTTCATCCAATCATCAGAACCAATATCATCTTCTTCATTCATCGCATGGAATTGGGATAACAACTCACCTGTTTCTGCTAATCCAGAAGCGACAACCTCGTATAC
>CAZMWD010000235.1:2671-3867 GCA_964569685.1 uncultured Cocleimonas sp.
ATGATTGCAGAAATAGTATTTGCCGCAGGTTGTTTTTGGGGCGTAGAAAAACATTTTGAAAATATCGATGGTGTCGAGAGCGCAATCTCTGGGTATGCTGGTGGTAATTATAAAAACCCAAGCTATAAAAGCGTTTTAAAATATCGTCAACTCGCTAGCCATAACCCTAAAAAAATCGTTAATCATACAGAAGCCGTTCGCGTACGCTTTGATCCTAATAAAGTATCAGCAGAGTCATTAATAAAGTCATTCTGGGAATTACATGACCCGACACAACTGAATAAACAAGGAAATGACATCGGTAACAACTACCGTTCTGCTATTTATTTTACCAATGAAAAGCAACATCAATTAGCCAAATCAACCAAATTACGCTACCAAACCTTATTAAAAAACAAAGGCTACGGAAAAATAGTGACTGAGATTAAGCCACTTCAAAAGTTTTGGGATGCCGAGAACTATCATCAAGACTATATTAAAAACAACCCCAATGGCTACTGCCCCAACCACAGCACGGGCGTAAAGTTTTTAAGTGTAGCCTCTACTCAAAACGCATCACAAAACGTATCAAAAGCACCCGATGTGTTCCCACTAAAAGGAAAAGAAATTATCGTGGTCGCTGCAGAAGGCTACTGCCCTTATTGTGAAAAATTTGAAAAGGAAGTCAGTTCACACTATAAAGGCAGTGTGCCGATGAGAAAGGCACATGCAAAACAGTTAAAAGACTTTACCATCAAAACTGAATTATTTGCATCACCCACTATTTTGTTTATAGAAGATGGGCTTGAAATTATTGCCCACCGAGGGTTTATGAATAGTGCGTTATTTTATAAAACCTTGGGCGACTTTAAGCTAGGTAAAAACTCCGAAAGCTATAGTGTCGCTTTTAATCAAGGAACCGATAAGCGCTTTTGTAAACAATACGATATTTTCAAAAACACACCGGATGGCACATTTGTCGATAAACTATCCGGTGATGTTTTATTTGATACCAAAGACCGTTTCAATTCAAACACGGGTTGGCTCAGTTTTTTTAAAGCCGTTGATGGCTCTACCATTGAGAAAAAAGATAATAGCTACGGGATGGAAAGAATTGAAGTGATTGCTAAAAAAAGCGGGATTCACTTAGGGCATGTATTTCCCAGAGATGATGGCAAACAACGCTTTTGTATTAATGCGACTGTGCTTGATTTTGT
>CAZMWD010000236.1:0-3852 GCA_964569685.1 uncultured Cocleimonas sp.
TTGCATCAAATACTTGCCACTGATAGCTCTCACTTATATGATGGTGTACTTGTAAATGAGGAATAAACATGGGCTTCGCAAAAAATCTGAGTATTCGTTCTAAACTGGTTTTATTACTGCTACTAACTAGCCTATTCAGTATTATGCTTATTGCTTGGCAGGGGTATCGTTCCGCTCAAGATGCGTTAAGTGAAGCCACTTATAATCAATTAAACACGCTACGTTCAGCTAAAACTCAACAGGTAAAATCTTACTTTAGAAACATCGAAAACCAAGTGCTTGGTTTTGCTGATAACCGTGTAGTGATTGAAGCGGTTAATGAATTTCGTACTGCGTTTCATCTCGCCAACCGTGAATCATTAAACGCAGAAAATAAAGAAACACTCAATACATTCTATCGTAAAGAATTTATCCCACGCCTTAAAGAACGTACCGGAGGTGAATTTGAAGTTAAAAACTTTGTGCCGACATCCGGTGCGGCTGCTTATCTACAGTACCATTACATCGCGGCTAACCCCTATAAAATAGGCGAAAAAGCGAACCTAATCAAAGCCAAAAAGGATGAAGGCTATTTTGCCCAAGTGCACGAACGTTACCACGAAAGTTTGCATGGCTTGATTAAACAGTTTGGTTATTATGATCTATTTTTAATCGACCATAAAACAGGCGATATTATTTACAGCGTTTACAAAGAAACTGATTTTGCGACCAACTTAAAAAAAGGGCCTCATGCCGCGAGTAATTTTGCACGCCTTGTAAAACGCGTCAATGAAGATAAAAGGCGCGCTCAGGTAAAGTTTCAAGATTTTGATATTTATATACCTTCCTACGGCGCACCCGCTGCCTTTGCTGCTATTACTATTTACGACGGTTTAGATGTTGCGGGTATTTTAGCGGTACAAATCCCCAGTAAAGAATTAAACAATGCGATGACCAGTAACCGCGATTGGGAAAACAACGGCATGGGAGAATCTGGTGAGGTTTATTTGGTTGGGCGTAATCATCTGATGCGTACCGATTCGCGTTTTTTAATCCAACATCGAGAGCGCTACCTTGAAAGACTAAAAAAAATTGGCACGCCCGCCAATAAAATCAAGCTCATTGACAAACTTGACACTACTATTTTATTTCAGAATATAACGTCAGAGGGTGTTGGTTTAGCCCTCGCAGGAAAAACAGGAACAAAAGAAGATATTGATTACCGCGGTGTACCTGTAATGTCTGCTTATGCACCCTTACGAACACATGGTATGGACTGGATTATTCTTGCCGAAATGGATATGGCGGAGATCAACCAGCCGATTGATAAGTTTCGTCGCAATGTGATGGGCGCTGCTACCGTATTGGGCATTATTATTACGTTATTGGCACTACTTGCCGCCAATTATTTTACCCGCCCTATTCATGCTTTAGTGGGCGCATTACGTCGTGTCGGCGATGGTGAAACCAATGTACAAGTGAAAGTACATCGCAATGACGAAATCGGAGAATTAAGCAAATCCTTCAATGAAATGACTGCGGGTATTCAAAAGCAACAACACCTCATCATCCAGAAAGAACAAGAGAATGAATTACTTTTAAAAAATATTTTACCTGACCCTATCGCGAAAAGAATGAAAGCAGGGGAAGACCCAATTGTGGATGAAATTCCAAATGTGTCTGTCATTTTTGCAACCTTAACAGGGCTAGCAATTAAACATAATGATTCCCCTGAAGAAGCCATTACAAAGCTTAACCGTCTGATTGGGGAATTTGACGAAGTGACCGAAAAGTTTGGTGTTGATAAAATCAAAACCATCGGTGATGACTATATGGCAGCCTCGGGTCTTATTACCCCACGACTCGACCATGGTAAACGTGCCACCGATTTTTCCAAAGAATTAATTAAGATCACGCATCGTTTAAGTCAAGAATTTGATCAAAAACTATCCCTTAGTATTGGCATTCACTCCGGTTCCATACTCGCAGGTGTTATCGGAAAAACACGTTTTGTTTATGACATTTGGGGCGATACGGTTGATATTGCGAATGAAGTGCGTGGCGGTAAATTAGCAAGCACCATTCTTATTACTGATGCAACGTATCAAACCCTACACGATAAAGAGCAGTTTACTCAATACCAAAAACTAAGTTGTTGCGACGGTGTCAACATCCAACTTTGGCAACACAAGGTAGAGGAATAAATCATGAGCCTAAATCTCACACCGTTACGCGATGCTACAGCACAGTCAGCTAAACCCTATCCAACTGAGGGGGTTTAGCTTATGTTGCCAGAATGGCTTGGAAATGAAACATGGTTAGCATGGGGCGTGGGGCTACTCATTGGTTTCCCCTTCCTGATGATTTTGTTTGGAGAAATGCTCTATCGCATCGAAAATAATGATAAAGACAACAACAACCGCCACCGTTTTTTATTCAATGCGCAATATTTTGTCCTGCCCAGCCTAGTCTTATACCTACTCCTAACGCAGGTAATAGGATTAACACACGATCATATTGTTATAAAAGTAATCGCCTCTATATTTTGGATTAGCTTCCTTTATTTAATTATTTCTAGCTTCAACCTTTTCTGGCAGAGTAAAGCACTCAACGATGACAGTTGGCAGAGCCGCGTCCCTACCCTTGTACTCAATATCGCACGATTATTTTTTATACTGCTAGGCGTAGCGCTGATAGTTTCCACCATCTGGGGAATTGATTTAGGACAAATGCTCGCCGCACTGGGTGTAGGCTCTATTGTGCTTGGTCTGGCATTGCAAGATACACTCGGTAGTTTATTTGCCGGTATCACGCTCATCTCTGCGCGCCAGTTTCAAGTAGGAGATTGGCTCAAAACAGGTGATGTTACGGGTCAAGTGACTGCGATTAACTGGCATTCTGTCACCCTTAAAACCTTTGAAGGTGACTCCTTAGTTATTCCTAATTCAATGCTTGCGCGCGAGACTTTTCATAACCTCAGTAGACCGAGTAAAGCCCACATGGAACGCATCACCATTCAGTTTTGCGAAGACCACCCGCCTAATCAAGTACGCACTGCCTTATTAGAAGCCGCTCATAATACGCCGGGTGTACTCAAAGATCCGCCTCCCAAAGTATTTCTCAAACAACTAGCTGATGATGCGGGGCATTATGAAGCACAGCTTTATTTTGATGATTACGCTAACTACGACGTACTTTACGACGAGTATTTAACACGCGCTTGGTATGCTGCCAATCGTCATGGTGTGGTATTCCCATTTGAAGATCATCTCCTGTTTCAGGCGCGTGCAACAGAAATGGATCAAGGTACAGACGATACTATTGATGAAGAACAACTCGTTGATAAATTAATAGAATTAGAAACCTTCTCGCTTTCCAAAGAAGAACTTAACACCCTAACCGAGGGTGTTAAAATTCAACGCTTCGGTATAGGTGAACAGTTTATTTATATCAATCAAGAAACCCAAGGGCTTTATGTTGTACTCACAGGGAAAGCCAATAAATCAACCTACGACCAACAAAACAACGAACAAAACATGGGCACTGCTCACCCGGGTGATTTAATCGGACTCGTCGCAACCATTCGCCATGATGGAAGTCTGTTAAATGCCTACGCAGAACAGGATACACAACTTGCCATTTTACAAAGCGAAGCCGTTAAATCCGTATTAAAATCCAACCCACAATTTGCACAAAGCTTAGAACAAGGCATTGAAGACCGCTTGAAAAGCTTATTAGCGATTCAACATAAAGGAAGCTCAAATCAAGCTAATACAACGATAACAGCCGATAACAAAGTAATTAACTTGAAAGATGTATTGCGCCAGAAATAGAACACAATATAGAGACAATTAAAACTTACTAGCAGAGCCG
>CAZMWD010000237.1:0-3829 GCA_964569685.1 uncultured Cocleimonas sp.
AATTAAAATCATTTAACCATCACATATAAAATAATATGACTATACTTATCGCTGTTTTAGCCTTTTTTGTTGCCATTGCAATCTTAGTTGGCGTACATGAATTTGGACATTTTTGGGTTGCACGCAAACTTGGAATAAAAGTTATTCGCTTCGCTATTGGTTTCGGAAAGCCTCTTTGGACTTATAAATCGAAAGATAAAGACGGCACAGAATATGTGCTTGCCGCCATTCCCATGGGCGGTTATGTAAAAATGTTGGATGAGCGCGAAGGCGATGTGCCAGAAGATGAAAAGCATCGCGCCTTTAACCGTCAACCTGTTTGGAAGCGTTTTTTGGTTGTTCTCGCAGGGCCGATGTTTAACTTCATCTTTGCAATTGCTGCATTTTCTGCCATTCAAATGATGGGGATTGATTCTGTTCGCCCTTATATTGGTGAGATAACAGCAGGCACGCCGGCTGCAAAATCTGGCTTTCAAATGAAAGATAAAATTGTGGCTATTAATGATTCCTCAGTCGAGTCTATGCAACAAGTACGCCTCTCGTTGTTAACGGAATACCTTAAAAATCCAGACTTAAATATTCATGTGGAAACCGCTACGGGAAACAGAGTAACGCGAAGACTTGATTTGTCTAACACCCCATTATTGGCAGATGAAAAGGATTATTTTGCGAAAACAGGAATGGATTTTTGGCGTCCACCACACACGACTATTATCACGATGGTACAAGAGAATTCGGCTGCTAAAGCGGCGGGTGTTTTAGCAGAAGATATTGTTATTGGTGTGGATGGTAAAAAAACGCTGTCATCAGAGGAATTCTCAAACTATATTAATGAGCACGCAGGTCAAAATATCCGCTTGATGGTTAATCGAAATGGTACAGAACTATCCTTAAATATGACACCCCGATTAAGCAAGATAGACGGAGTTGAGCGTGGCTTAATTGGTGTCGGCTTAGCTAGAAAATTTAGCGATGAAGATATGCAAGATTTATTCTTTAAGCGTGAAGCCTCTTTTCTTGAGGCGGTTAAAAATGGGTCGAGTGAAACGTGGGATATGTCGGTGATGACGTTAAAGGTGATGGGTCGACTCATTACCGGTGAGGCATCATTAAAGAACCTTTCGGGACCCATTACGATTGCCGATTATGCAGGTAAAAGTGCAAATGTCGGGTTTAAAGCCTTTTTAGGTTTTCTTGCAATTATTAGTTTAAGTTTAGGTGTTCTTAACTTATTACCCATTCCAATGTTAGATGGTGGGCATTTGTTCTACTATATTATTGAGGTTATCAAGGGTAGCCCAGTATCAGAAAAAGTGGAAGCAATTGGCATGCGTATTGGTATGAGTTTAGTGGGGCTGTTAATGGTCGTGGCCATTTATAATGATATTGGTAGGCAGATTGCTAAATTTGGTTAGCTTATCTACACTACAGAAATAAGGGTTTATTAGGGGTTTATAAAAATGAAAAATGGATTTTTGAAGGCATCTATTGCGGGTTGCTTAATAGCAATAAGTCAGGGTGTTTGGGCGGGTAGTTTTATTCTTAAGGATGTACGTGTTAGCGGCTTAGAACGCGTTGCCGCAGGTACGGTACTCAGCAATATCCCCGTTAGAGTCGGGCAAAATTTTGATGATCGTATGACTGCAAACGTGGTGCGTTCTTTATATAAAACCGGTTTATTTGATGATGTAAAAATCAGCCGACAAGGTGACGCTTTATTAATCAAAGTGGTTGAACGTGCTACCGTCGGCGAAATTAATATTAAGGGCAATAAAGCGATAGAAACAAAAGCATTGCTTGAAGCGTTAAAACGCGCAGGCGTTGCTAAAGGTCGTCCACTTGATAAATCTTCGTTGATTAATATTGAGCAAGGTTTAAAACAGCAATATCTTTCACGTGGCAACTATGCGGCAGATGTTAAAACGTCGCTTAAAAAGTTATCGAATAATCGTGTTGGTGTTAATATTGACATTGATGAAGGTAAAGTAGCACGCATTAAACGTGTAAAAATTAACGGTAATAAAGCATTTTCTGATAAAACCTTAACGGGCTTATTAGAATCTGGCGTTGCTGGCAACTTTTCATTCTTTAGTTCTAAAGATAAATACTCTAAGCAAAAACTGGTCGGTGATATTGATAAACTCACCGCCTTTTATCGTGATCGTGGCTTTTTGAATTTTGAGGTTGTATCAACGCAAGTTTCATTATCAAAAGATAAAAGCGAAGTGTATGTCAATCTTAATATTCGTGAAGGTGATCAATACCGTATTGGTAAAATCGACGTTACGGGTAGTCAAGGTGTTTCAGCAGCGGAACTTCGGAAACAAATTACGCTAAAAGAAGGTCAATTATTTTCACAGTCATCCTTAGCAGAAACACGTAAGAATCTTAAAAACCGTTTAGGCAAAAAGGGGTTTGCGTTTTCGCGTGTGGGTATCGTACCTAGAATTGATAAAGTAAATAAGCGCGTACATTTAACCTTCCAAACAGATCAAGGTCAGCGTACTTATGTCAGGCGCATCAATATTCGTGGCAATTACCGGACTAAAGATGAAGTCTTCAGACGTGAAATGCGTCAGTTAGAAAGTGCCTTTTATTCCAAGGAAAAAGTAGATCGTTCTAAAACCCGTATTCAACGTTTGTCCTTTGTAGAAAGTGTAGCAATCACATCATCGCCTGTTGCAGGACGCAGTGATCAAGTGGATTTAGAGGTTACTGTAAAAGAAAGATCATCTAATAATTTCAATGCAGGCGTGGGTTTCTCGCAAACTAATGGTCTTCTGTTTAACGTAGGCCTGTCGCAAAACAATTTTATGGGCACAGGTAAAAGTCTTTCTGTTGCTGCATCTAACAGTCAAGCATCGCAAAGCTTCCGTTTGAGTTACAACAACCCTTATCACACGGTTGATGGTGTTGGGCGTGGTTTTAATGTCTTTTATAATAAGACCGATTCAGCTGAAAATGATGTATCCGATTATATTAGTGACACTTTTGGCGCGAACTTAAATTATACGATTCCTTTAACGGAAGATAACTCTTTGCGCTTTAGTATTGGCGGTGAGCGTCGCGAAATTACCGAATCTACTAATACACCTACGTTTATTCAAGATTTTCTTAGGGAAAACGGCAATAGTTACGATAATATTTTAGGTACTGTCAGTTATATTCACGATACCCGTAATCGTTCTTTATTCCCGAATGAAGGGCAACGACACAGTATTGCACTTGAGGCGGGTATTCCTGGAAGTGATACGGAATATTATAAATTAAAGTACCGTGGAGCAACTTATCTCCCGATTACCGAAAAAATCACCTTTGCTGTTAAAGCTGGAATTTCTTATGGTGATAGCTTGGGTGATACTACCGAGCTACCGTTCTTCGAACGTTTCTTTTCGGGCGGAATTCGTTCAGTTCGTGGTTTTGAAAACAACAGTCTTGGCCCTAGAGCGGTTATTAATAACCTCGGCGATGATGGTCAACCTGATGGCACAACCAGAGAAGGTGACCCAGCCGGTGGTGCGTTTGTAACGAATGCAACGGCTGAAGTTTCCTTCCCTATACCTTTTGCAGAAGACGTAAAAGGCTTGCGCATGAGCGCGTTTGTAGATGTAGGTAATGTGTTTGAAGATTCCAATGCATTTGAAGCGGATGAACTTAGAGCGTCCGCAGGTTTAGGTGTGACATGGTTATCACCTTTAGGACCATTTACAGTGAGTTATGCAAAACCGTTGAATGATGAAGAAGAAGATGAAGTACAGGAATTCCAGTTTTCTATTGGCGCAAGTTTTTAGTGAGCTTCCCATTTTGTTTCACAAAAATGGTGAACTCA
>CAZMWD010000238.1:0-3819 GCA_964569685.1 uncultured Cocleimonas sp.
AGTGTTGATCTTGTAAAATACAAGAAACCCGCCCCCTTCGACTCCGCTCAGGGTACTAATCAGAAGTAGCTCCTGAGCGGACTTTTGGTTTATCCTGAGCGGGGTCGAAGGGAAGGGTGCGGGGAACATGTAAATACATTTGGGGCAACTAATATACCGCTGTCGTTACCGCAATATAAGTTTTTCTCTTAAATTTTTATCTACCCCAAATATTTCCACTAATATTGTTCGCTTTTTGTTTTCTTTTGTGAAAATACCTGCGATAATCTAACCACCCAATACAAAGTTGCTCAATACAATGCTCAGCCATATCCACCTTCGCAATTTCGCAATCATCGAAAAACTAGACTTAGAATTAAGCTCTGGTATGACGGCTCTCACCGGCGAAACAGGCGCAGGAAAATCTATTTTAATTGATGCCATTGGATTGGTACTTGGCGATCGTGCCGACAGCGGTGTTGTGCGCCACGGTGCAGATAAAGCAGAGATCACCCTAAGCGTGGATATTGATGATTCCCCTTCTGCTCAACAATGGCTGATTGAACACGAACTTATCAATAGTGATGATGAAGATGATCAGTGCATTTTGCGTCGCGTAATTTCAGCGCAGGGTAAATCCCGCGCATGGATAAATGGATCACCTTGTAATTTATCTATGTTACGTCAACTCGGCGAGCAACTGGTTGATATTCATGGTCAACATGAACATCAGTCTTTAATGAAGAAGGATATGCAACGGCAAATGCTGGATGATTTTGCGGGTGTTTCTAACAATAATGAGCGTACCTCTAATAATAAACAATCTCCCTTATTAACAAAAACTGCAGATGCTTTTGTAAAATGGAAAGCCATCAAAGACAAACTAGAAACGCTCAGTAATCAAAATAGCGATCATCAAGCGAAACTTGATCTGCTTCGCTTTCAAACACATGAGCTTGATGAGCTTCAACTCAGCGAAAATGAGGCTAAACAGCTGGATGAAGAACACGCGCGACTATCTAATGCAGGACAACTCATTGAATCATCATCACAAAGTGTGGCACGCCTTTACGATAACGACGAGCAATCAATCTATTCTGCCATCAGTGAAGTGTTACAACTTTTAGAGGAAGGTTATAAATTAGATTCTGCATTAAAAGAACCATTAGAAATATTACAAAATACACAAATTCAGATTCAAGAAGCAAGCGATGGTTTGCGTCGTTATCAAGAATCAGTAGGGCTTGATCCAGAACGTCTTGATTGGGTTAATAAACGCCTAACGACTTTGCATGATCTTTCTCGAAAACATCAAACAACACCTGATTGTTTATTCAGTAAATGGCAATCTTTACACGCCGAATTAAACGAACTGGGTAGTGATGAATACGACCTTGATGCATTACAAGAAAAATTACAAAAGAGCGACACTACCTACCTAAAGGTAGCCAATCAATTAACCAAGGCTCGTCAAAAATCAGCCCAACAATTATCAAAAGGCGTCAGTAGCGCAATGCAACAACTAGGAATGGAAGGAGGTCAATTTTCTGTTTCAATTAAAACCAAAGAGAATTATTCAGCACAAGGAATGGATAATATTGAATTTCAGGTCAGCACCAATCCAGGGCAACCGCTAAAATCATTAATAAAAGTCGCATCAGGGGGTGAGCTTTCCCGTATTTCTTTAGCGATTCAGATGATTGCGGCACAACGTATTACGCTCCCCGCACTTATTTTTGATGAAGTTGATAGTGGTATTGGTGGTGGTATTGCCGAAGTGGTGGGGCAACAATTACGTCAACTCGGTGATAGTCGTCAAGTGTTATGTGTCACGCATTTACCGCAGGTCGCATCACAGGCGCATAATCATTATAAAGTAACAAAGATTAAAGAAAAGAAAAGCACCTCAACAGGCATGTTGGTGCTTGATAAAAAACAGCGCGTAGAAGAAATTGCACGCATGATGGGAGGCATAAAAATAACCGATTCAACACTTATCTTGGCAAAAGAGATGTTATCCAAGTAATAAAGCTTTCGTCTTTATCTCTTAAAGAGACCTGTTTTTTCTTTGCTAATTTACCATATGCGCCACTATCACTCGTCGTAAATTCGTGTCTTATTATTTTATTATTACTCGCTATGGCTTGCTCTAATGCGTTAGTAGTTCGAGCCGTTTTATCTACCTGCTTCTGTTCTTCTGCAACTGTATTTATTGAATAGTCTTGGAAAGGCTTATTATCAAAGTCTTCTGGATTACTTTCTTTTAAAACAACCACATCCGGTGTTTTTATTGTTTTGTTATCGCCAACAGAAAAATCCGCAGCACCATCATTTTTATCTAAATAATCCAGTATGCCATCTTCATCCGTATCTTTATTATTTCCTTCTGCAATTGTTAAACGACGATCGCCATCATCATTGTCATCTAAATAGTTGGGTACACCATCTTCATCGGTATCATCATTAATGGGGCTACCGTCTTTATTAATATCTTCATTCTTTGTTAATATGCCATCATTATCATCATCGGGGTCGAGCGCATCTATAATACCATCATGATCCGAATCTTGTGGTGATGTAGGATCAAGACCAATTTCAATTGCGTCAGACACCGTATCGCCATCGCTATCACGTTTTTTAATATTAGTGCCTAATACAATCTCCTGTGTATCTAACAAACCATCATTATCTGAATCGGTGTTTTTATTGACTACGATTTTTTTAGGCTTTTCTGGCTTTGTTTTTTTAGTGACTGTTTTTTTAGTTACTTGCTTTTCAAGTGTTGCTAATTCAAGCTCAGCTTTCTTTATTTCTTTGGCTTTTTTCTCTTTCTTACTCAATTGAGAAGGTATTTCTTTTTTTACATTTTTGCTGATTTTAGCGACAGAAGAAAGTTTTAAGCTTGCATTTTTACTTTTTTCAATGCTTTTAGCTATTTTATGACTTGGCTTTTCGCTCTGTTTCGGCAACCCTTTTCTAGCGTACTGAAAGTTTTTATCAAACATATCCACGATGCCATCTTTATTATGATCTGGAATAAAAATGGTATCCGCAATACCATCACCGTTTTTATCTTTAGCTCCTTTTCTTTGTGCATCAAAGGCATCATCGATTCGGTCAAAGTTAGTATCTTTTCCTAGCATTCCAGCTTCAATACCATCGTTCACACCGTCATTATCTGAATCTGGATCTAGGTAATTTTTGATGCCGTCTTCATCAATATCACTATCTGCACTTAATTGAATTTCTAAAATGGTAGGCAAACCATCATTATCATCATCAGGATCTAGTGCGTCAATCAGTCTATCGCCATCATGATTCAGTGGCTTCTTTAAATTTTTACCGACCTCAATACCATCATTCAAACCATCGCCATCGGTATCTGCTAGAAAAGCCTCTGTTCCTATTTTAATTTCATAGGTATCGCTCAATCCGTCTTTATCGCTATCTATACTCTTTTCGACTGTCTTTTTTGCAAAAGCAGGAGTAGACACGACCGTAACAACGGTGACAGAAACAAGTAAAGCTAGGCTTATGAGTGATGATAAGGCGGAGGTTACCTTATTACCGAGTGTGTTTTTTATGTTCAATTTTTATTTCCAATAAGGAAGTTATAGTTTTTATTTTTATTATCTTTTTATTTTACTGAATAATGCCTTAATCACGCCTGAACTGGCGGTTAGATGGTCAAAAAACTGCTCAGGTTCTCCATTTAGAACACATTCCCCTCAATTCCAAACAATCGTTGATACTCTCCCGTTGCATAACGATCTGTCATACCCGCTACATAATCAGCAATCACTCTTGCCTGCCCCATTTCACCTGTTTCTAATTGTGCTT
>CAZMWD010000239.1:0-1366 GCA_964569685.1 uncultured Cocleimonas sp.
CTTTGAGTCGTTCGTAAAACAACCTATGGACTTTCAGTCCATAGTGGTTGAGTTTCAAAGGTACTATCATAAAGGTACTATCATTGTGTAGTTTAAGGTTTAAGTAAGCCACTATTTCCATTATGATTCCCCTATGAGTTATCAAGTCCTCGCGAGAAAATGGCGACCCCAAAATTTTAAAGAAATGGTGGGACAACAGCACGTATTGCGCGCATTAATCAATGCGCTTGAGGATGATCGTCTGCACCATGCCTATCTGTTTACCGGAACGCGCGGAGTAGGTAAAACCACCATTGCACGTATCCTAGCCAAATGTTTAAACTGCGAAACAGGCGTTACCGCCGAGCCGTGTGGTAAATGCAGTAGTTGTAAAGAAATTGTGGCAGGTAACTTTGTTGATTTGATTGAAGTCGATGCAGCCTCTCGCACCAAGGTAGAAGATACGCGCGAGCTATTAGATAACGTTCAATATGCACCGACGCGTGGTCGTTTTAAAGTCTATTTAATAGACGAAGTACACATGCTCACGGGGCATAGTTTTAATGCCTTATTGAAAACCTTGGAAGAGCCACCGCCACACGTAAAATTTCTATTTGCGACAACCGATCCACAAAAACTCCCCGTTACTATTTTATCGCGGTGTTTACAGTTTAATCTCAAGCGAATGCCGGTTGATATGATTTCGGGGCATTTAAAATACCTCACAGAACAAGAAAAAATCACCAGTGACGCGCCTTCTTTAAAACTGATTGCCAGAGCGGCTGATGGCAGTATGCGTGATGCATTAAGTTTGTTAGATCAATCCATTGCGTTTGGAAAGGGTGAATTAAAAGAAGCCGATGTGCGCGAAATGCTCGGTACGATTTCGCATGAGCCATTAATCGCCTTATTAAAAGCAGTCTCAGCAGGTGAGGGTGCAGAGATTATTCGTCAAGTAGAGGAGTTGGCAGGTGTTACGCCCGATTTTGAAGCGGCAACGGATGCGTTAATTGCTACGTTACATCAAATAGCCGTTCAACAAGTTGTACCTGATGCGATTCAAGATGATGATAGCGTGTCGGAGCTTGCGACAATATTAAGCAAAGAAGATGTACAGTTGTATTATCAAATAGCATTACACGGTCGGCGTGATTTACCCTTATCGCCAGACCCACGTAGTGGCTTTGAAATGATTTTATTGCGTATGTTGGCATTTAGACCTTTGGAAGAAGGCATGTCTGTTGTTAACAACCCCACTGTCGATCAAAATGAAAATCAAGAAAAAGCCCTTAGCGTAGAAGAAGCCCTTAGCGTAGAAAAAGCCCTTAGCGAAGAAGAACCTATAAGCAAAAAAAAAACAATAGCAATAACGCCGACTAAGCCAGAG
>CAZMWD010000239.1:1466-3802 GCA_964569685.1 uncultured Cocleimonas sp.
AGAAGAACCTATAAGCAAAAAAAAAACAATAGCAATAACGCCGACTAAGCCAGAGTTAGAAGCGAGGCAATCACAAGCCCGCGAGATTGAGAAAGCACTTGTTTCAAATGAAAACGAACAACAGCAACAGCAACAGCATAAAATAGCAGAGCCAGCTCCACCCGCAAGTTTGTTGCCTAAAACACCCGCGCAATCAGCCAATAAAAAGAGTACTGTTAGTGCTGTGGTTAGCGATAGTGCCGTGGCTAGTCACAATGCCGTTGTTAGTAATAATGATGTGCCGTGGGAAACCTTACCAGAAGAATTAACTGAACCTGTCAGAAGTTCTATTAAAAAACCTGTCATTAACCCTGTAAAAACAAATAAAGGGGTAACAGAACAGGCTATTAATAAACCCGTTAATCAGTCGATACCTGTGGCATCACCAAAATCCCCAATACCGATTAATAAAAACGCACAATGGCACGATATTGTACCCGCGCTCAACCTTAAAGGGCGCGCGGCAGAATTAATTAAACACTGCCTGTTCGATACGAAAGAAAATGGTATCATCTCTTTAACGCTTGATCAGTCGAGTGAAGGTTTATTGGCAGACAGTATTAAGCAAGAAATTGAAACAGCGTTAGTGACGTTTTATGGGGAATCGCTTAGTTTGAAGTTAAAGGTCGCGAATGATAATAAAAATGACCCAAAAAATGTAATGGAAACACCCGCACAACGTACGACTCGCAACACGTTAGAAAGCCAGCAACAGGCAGAACAAAATATCGCAACAGATCCGTTTGTGATAGAACTACAAAATCGTTTTGGTGCACAAATTGTACCCGGCTCAGTACAGATCAAATAGAATGAGAATCAGAACTCAGAACTCAGAATTTAATTAAAGTTAAGGAATAGACTATGTTTAAAGGCGGTGGATTAGGCAATATGATGAAGCAAGCGCAAAAAATGCAGGAAGATATGCAAAAAGCGCAGGCAGAAATTGCTCAAATGGAATCGATAGGCGAATCCGGAGGTGGTCTGGTTTCGGTCACTATTAACGGTGCTCACGAATGTAAACGCGTTAATATTGATAATAGTTTATTAGAAGATAACGACAAAGAAATGCTCGAAGACTTAGTGGCCGCCGCGTTTAACGACGCATCACATAAAATGGCAGCAGAGTCTAAAGAGAGAATGTCGGGCGTAACAGAAGGAATGAGTTTACCGCCTGGAATGAAGTTACCGTTTTAGATTGAAAAGGCTGTTAATTAATGTCCGAAAAATCATTACTTAATGAATTAGTGGTTGCGCTAAAATGCTTGCCCAGTGTCGGTTCGCGCACCGCACAACGCATGGCATTTAACTTGCTAGAACATAACCGAGAAGCCGGTTTAAAATTGGCAGACACAATGAAACAGGCGATTCAAAACATCGGTCATTGTAGCCGTTGTCGTACGCTTACCGAACATGATATGTGCCGTATTTGTTCAAACAGCGGGCGTAACCCCGAAATACTCTGTGTTGTAGAAAACCCATCCGATGTGTTGGCTTTGGAACAAGCGACCGCTTACAAAGGTTATTATTTTGTATTAATGGGTAAACTGTCTCCATTGGATGGCATTGGTCCCGAAGATTTGGGTTTGGATTTACTTGAGATTCGCTTGACAGAAGGGAATATTAAGGAGCTTATTTTAGCGACTAATCCCACGGTGGAAGGTGAAGTTACTGCGCATTATATCAGTGAGTTAGCGGTTAAACATAATGTTAGAACTACGCGAATAGCGCATGGTGTGCCTGTCGGTGGTGAATTAGATTATGTTGATAGTGGAACGTTGTCTCATGCATTTGACGGACGCAGAAATTATTAACTGAGTGCATTCATATCTTATTCCATTACTGCGTTGCTTTTGGTGCTCGAAAGGTCACATATGATTATATGCTCTATTTCTGCGTTCAAAAGTGCCTTGTCTGAAACAAGCTATTAACGCTCTCAGCTAATAATTACACGAGTGTATGACGAATTAAAAACCAATGAGTAATTCCGATATGAATGACTGTCTATTTTGTAAAATCATCGCAGGTGATATCCCATCCGATAAAGTCTATGAAGACGATAATGTCTATGCGTTTAAAGATATAACCCCTGTCGCACCTTTACATATTCTCATTATCCCCAAAAAACATATCGCTACGCTGAATGATTTAGAAGAGCAAGATGCTGTGGTCATGGGTCAGTTAGTATTTGCTGCTAAAAACATTGCATCACAAGAAGGCTATGCTGAAGAAGGTTATCGCACGGTGATTAACTGTGGTGAACAAGCAGGGCAAACGGTGTTTCATATTCACCTTCACTT
>CAZMWD010000240.1:0-3785 GCA_964569685.1 uncultured Cocleimonas sp.
CTATATTCACTTGGAAACCCGATGGATTTAGGTTTTACTATTGTAAAAGGAAGTAACAACGGCATTTTAACTAAAGCCAATGATGGCAATATACTGTTCTCTGGAAGCCTCAACCCGGGTATGAGCGGTGGTCCAACACTGGATGAAAAAGGGCATGTGATTGGCATTAATGTCGCCACATCGGGCAATGATATTAGTTTTCTAGTACCCGCTAATTACTTACGCATTGTGCTAGATCGTGTTAAAGCCAATAATTTTCGCCCCATAGATGATCGCTTTGCGCATAGCTCTGAACAGTTACGTGCCAATTCAACTAAAATTCTTAATAATATTTTAAATAACACATGGAGTAAAACACGTATCGGTTCATTTATTGTACCCGCAGAACTCGATAAATCCATGCGTTGCTGGGATGCCAGCCGTAAACCAAAAGATGATGATTTATTTCGCTCGTTCTTCACTCGTTGTTCAAATGAAGACACTATCTTTCTTTCCTCACGCTTAAATGTGGGCAGTATTAATTATGAATACGTGTGGCTGGATACCGAAAAACTTAACGCTACCCGTTTTTATAGACGCTACGAAAAAATCAACAATAGCATTATCGGTAGCCACGCAGGCAAGCGCGATGTAACCAACTTTTCTTGCCATACCGATTTTACTAAAATCGCATCACAAGATTTTAAAACAACCGTTTGTCGTCGTGACTACCTTAAATACAAAGGTCTAAGTGATATGCTATTTACCACCGCATTAGTTGGGCATAAGAACAAAGGATTTCTATTTAACTTAGATTTAACAGGCACAGATTCAAAATCAGCACTCGCCTTATTTCAACGTATGCTGGAGACATTCAAATGGAAAAACTAATACTCGAAACAACCCACCGTGGTGTACATCACTATCATAAAATTGATTCGCTTCCGGTTACGCTAGGGCGCGCGTTTGATAACGATATTATTTTATCAGACATTACTATTTCACCTCACCACATGATGATTGATAAGAGTGACACTGAAAACAGCTTAGAAGTACACAATTTATCAACAGAAAATGGCTCTTTCTTAAATGGTGAAAAGCTAGATGCACAAGCAAAAGCCATTTCTTTGCCTTCTAATTTAAAACTAGGCGATATGAAAGCGCGCTTACTTTCGGCGGATATGCCGGTAGAAGAAACACGTGTACGTGATTGCTCTGGCTTATTTTGTATTTTTAGTAGCCCGATATGGAGTACCGCATTATTAGTCACGACCGTCGCCCTGTTTTTCTTGGAACGCTACTTAATAACGCCCGTAGCAAAAGAACCACTATACTATTTAAGTAATGTACTGCCTTCAATTTTAACTATTTTGGGTATTACCATTATTATTTCAGGCATCAGTCGTTTATCCACACATCGTTGGGAAATTATACCGGCAATTAGTATTGCTTCCCTTATTTTCCTCGTACCGCAATTATTTGAATATGCAGGGCATTTCTTAAACTACCTATTCACATCAAATACACCCGGAAACATTCTTAAAAACATGTCTAGTTTCTTACTGATACCCGCCTTGCTTGCGATTTATATGGTAAAAACTAACCACAGTAAATGGCTACCTGCTATTGGTGTCGCAGCACTGGTAAGCTCGCCCGTTATTGCCTATCAATTCTCTGATCTAGTCGACAAGCTTTCATTAACCTCTGGATTTTCAGAAATACCGGGCTACAACCAAACACTCAGCCCATTAGATATACGATTGAATGCGACGATATCCTTAAGTGATTTTCTTAAAGAAGCAGATAAAATCACCTATGATCAAGTCAGTGATATGTTGATTGAAGCAGAAAAAGACAAGGCAGAAAAATCTCAGGAACGTTCCTGAAGTAAAAAACCACGTTCTAAGAACGTGGTTTTGATCTCACCCTAGGAGGCTGTAAGCCTTAATAATATAGACTTTCTCTGGTTAGCTCCCCTCTTTAGCAAAGAGGGGTTGGGGGAGATTTAAAATATCGTTACTTCCAACAATCTTAAATCCCCCTCAATCCCCCTTCACAAAGGGGGAGAAAAACAGCATAGACCCAACTAAAGATATAAGTCGTCAGGCTAGAGCCTACAAACCTACCCACGCCCCAAGGACGTGCTTATAATATTTAAATATACCTCTCACGCTCTTGGGCGCGAGAGGTATATTTTACTTATAAATCACCCCAACGTAGTTGACACGCAGTAATTCCTGCAATTACGGCCGTCTCTGCGCGCAGTATTCTAGGTCCAAAACTTATGCCCCTTACGTTAGCATTTTCATCAGCAAGCATTTGTTGTTCCTCATCTTGAGTAAAGCCACCTTCTGGGCCGATCAACAACGACACATTTTTTTTAGCGCCTTCTGCTTCAATTTGATTCAAAACAGGAAAGTCCCCCGGTAACATTACGATATTCAATGAATTAGAATCAGCACCCGATAAATCATTCAAGCAATCAATAAAATTAACTGGTTCAAATATCTGTGGAATAGCCGTTCGACCCGACTGCTCGCAAGCACTATTAACAACCCCTTGCCAATGAAGCATCTTTTTTTGCAAACGGTTAGCTTTTAGTTTGATGACACTCCGCTGAGTATAAAGGGGCTGAATCTTAGACACCCCCATCTCAACTGCTTTTTGAATCGCAAAATCCATTTTGTCAGGTTTAATTACCGCGAGTATCAAGGTTATTTTTAAGGGTGATTCTCTATCAACCGGGTTATACGATGTAATTAATGCAGTAGAACGCCGTTTTTTCACTTCAGCCAAAGTGGCGACAAATTCACCACCCTCACCATTAAACAAAACCAATGGAGCATCCTTGTTTAATCTTAATACTTGCACCGCATGTCTATGATTTTCTGTCGATAATTCTATGGTTTGGTTTATATTGAAACTATCATTTTGATAAAAACGTGGGATTTTCATTTCGCCATTTTAACGCAATAAACAGAGTAGTCTCAATACTACAATTTGTAGAATAAAATTTATAAAGGCATATAATTTGCGTATGGTTATTTAGTATTTCAGTATATTACTCTTTTCTGTTAGACTCGCGACATAATCCCCGAATTAGAATACCGTTATTCTTCAGTGATTTGGTTACAAAAACATAGGCCAACCCCACTAAAACTCGAAGCTCTTTTTCAACTACTAGTACAACTACTAGGTCATCAACATTACAGAGGTTACAAATGGAAACAAAAAAACTCGCAATTATTGCTACAAAAGGCACATTAGACTGGGCTTACCCTCCTTTCATTCTTGCATCAACTGCAGCTGCGCTGGGTTATGACGTTGAAGTTTTCTGTACTTTTTATGGTTTACAACTATTGAAAAAAGACGTGAGTGACCTAAAAGTAAGCCCACTTGGAAACCCTGGTATGCCAATGAAAATGCCTTTCGGCCCTACTTGGTTTAAAGACATTAACTGGAATATCCCCAACATCATTCAAGCAGGCGTACCGGGCTATGAGTCAATCGCAACGGTATTAATGAAAAAGACAATCGCAAACAACGGCGTTGCAACTATTGCCGAGCTACGTGAACTTTGCCAAGAAGCAGAAGTTAGATTCCTCGCTTGTCAAATGACGGTTGAGCTATTTGGCTTTAATGCAGAAAAAGATTTCATTGACGGTATCGACTACGTTGGTGCAGCCACCTTCTTTGAATTTGCGGGTGATTCTGATATTTGTTTGTATATTTAGTGAGCTTACCATTCAGGCGTTTTTCCTGAATGGATAACTCAATTATGCAAAAGCTTAGACCTAGCTCGCCTG
>CAZMWD010000241.1:0-3766 GCA_964569685.1 uncultured Cocleimonas sp.
CTATAAATTTATGACAACTAACGCAAACGCGTAACAGGGCGACCATAGTTGTTCATACGATCAACACGTTCGCAATCGGCTTGTTTGTCATAGCCGCCACGTAAGCGTTTAACCGTCTTTTTAGCATTTTTAGTTTTGCTAGCGGTTGATGACGTTTTATACGCCACTTTTTTTGACTTAGCCTTTGTTATTGGTGCAACATTTTTTGGCGCAGCAGCAGAAGCAACGGTTGTAGGGCAATTAGTACGAAAATAATACGCGTTACCCCGTTGTGCAAGATAACTATCGCGCTGTGTAAAGCTTTGTGCGCTGCCACCATAAGTACGGACGACCTTGGTAGCAGAACCACACATATTCATGTGATCAACATCGGGCCATGCGTATGCAGGCAGTGTAAATAAACTGCCAATAGTGAAAATAAAAGCTAATAATAAATGTTTCATGATTTATATCTCTTTAAGTTGTGTAAAAAAAATCGGATGTTCTTATACTACTACTAAATGTAGTACAATCACGCTCATACAATCAAGCATAGCTAATTAAATCAGCAATATTTGTGTATTATTTGCTCATTTAATCATTAAAATCTCTGCGAGAAACAAGACCAACAAGCATTGGATCAAATTATGTCAAACAGCATTAACAACACTAGCACCACTAATAAGAACAGCGCTAATCAATCAGAAGCTAACACTACGCACTTTGGTTATCAGCAAGTGGATACTGCGGATAAAGTGAATAAAGTCGCCGATGTATTCCACTCGGTTGCTGATAAATATGATGTGATGAATGATTTAATGTCCGCAGGTGTACACCGTCTGTGGAAGCGTTACACCATTGAAAAATCCGGTGCGAAAAAGGGTGATACAATTTTAGATTTGGCGGGTGGTACGGGTGATTTAGCCGCTAAATTCACCCGTATTGTGGGTCCAACGGGGATGGTTACACTCTCGGATATTAACGAGTCTATGTTAGAAAACGGTCAAGAACGTCTGACCAATAGGGGCATCGCAGGTAATATCGAATACGTGCAAGCCAATGCAGAAGACCTACAACCCTTTGATGACAACCAATACGATATCGTCACCATGGCATTCGGTTTGCGTAATGTCACGGATAAAGATGCGGCATTAAAATCTATTTATCGTGTTCTAAAACCCGGTGGGAAATTAATGGTATTGGAATTCTCGAAGCCTGTCGTGCCGGGTTTGAATGTGATTTATGATCAATACTCATTCAAACTGTTACCCTTGATTGGCAAATTAGTGGCTAACGATTCAGAAAGTTACCGTTATCTCGCCGAATCCATTCGTATGCACCCCGATCAAGAAACATTAAAAATCATGATGGAAGACGCTGGTTTTGAACGCACGTCATACCATAATATGACGGGTGGAATCGTCGCCCTACACACGGGTTATAAGTTTTAATGAAAATCCCTGTTGTACTTCTGGCTAGCATAGAAACAGCCTTTAACGCATGGTTGAAACTTGATGCAGAAGCCCTGCCCCGCTTGAGCACGTTAAGTGGCAAAATCATTTGCCTGCACCTTACTGGGCTAGATATAAAACTCTATTTTTTGCCCTCTGATAAAGGCGTTGAAGTACTTGGCAGTTACCCCGAAGATGGCGAAATCGATGCCACCATTCATGGTTCTCCACTTGCATTAATGCGTTTGAGCACATCTGAAAACGCAGGCGAGGCCTTACTTAAAAGCGATGTAGAAATCGAAGGCGATACCCGTGTCTCAGAAACATTCAGCGCGATTCTTCGTGAGGTTGATATTGATTGGGAAGAGCTACTATCCAAATTAGTCGGTGATCTATTTGCACACCAAACAGGGGACGTTGTTCGCAGCGCATCTAGTTGGTTAAAAGAAAGTGCTAAAGCAATGCAGTTGAATACAGGCGATTATTTAAGCGAAGAAACAAAAATGACCCCGACTGATAGCGAAATAAATTACTATCTTGATCAAGTGGATGAAACACGTATGAATGTTGATCGCTTAGAAGCGCGCGTTAATAATTTGCTCAACAAACCATCAAAAGATAATAAAAATAAATAATATGAATGTGTTCTCTCAGCTTTACCGCCTATTTTTTATTAATCGTATTCTGATTCGTCATAATTTAGATGAATTAATTTACGCGATTCCTGCCTTTCGCCCTTTACGTTTTATTTACCATCTATCGCCGTGGAATTGGAATAAAAAAGAGCGTGCGCCCCGCGCAGAACGTATTCGTAAAGCACTGGAAGACTTAGGCCCTGTTTTTGTAAAGTTTGGACAGGTGCTATCAACCCGACGCGATTTATTACCCGATGACCTTGCCAATGAACTCGCGAAATTACAGGATGATGTGCCCCCTTTTTCTGGTGTAGAAGCACGTAAAATCATTGAGAAATCGTTAGAGAAACCAATTAACGAACTGTTTACATCCTTCGATGAAACACCGCTTGCCTCTGCTTCCATCGCGCAAGTGCATACAGCCACCTTACCAACGGGTGAAGATGTCATTGTCAAAGTGGTACGCCCCGGCATCGAAAAAACCATTCGCCACGATATAGATTTAATGTATTTAATCGCGCGCATGGTGCATCGTTTTAGCGATATTGGAAAACGTTTGCGCCCCGTTGAAGTAGTTGAAGAATACGAAAAAACCATTATCGACGAACTTGACCTTGCCCGTGAAGCAGCCAATGCCAGCCAACTACGACGTAATTCTGTCGATAAAAATGGCAACTTTAGTGACATTTACGTCCCCGAAGTCTATTGGGATTATTGCGTAACAGATGTAATGGTGATGGAACGTATTTACGGTATTCCCATTGGTGATATTGAGCGATTAAAAGCCAATGGCACGAATATGAAAGTATTAGGCGAACGCGGTGTTGAGATATTTTTCACCCAAGTATTTACGCATAATTTCTTTCATGCAGACATGCACCCCGGTAATATTTTTGTAGCAGAAGATAACCCCGATAACCCCCGCTATCTTGCCGTTGATTTTGGTATTGTGGGGACACTCACCCCAACGGATCAACGTTATCTTGCAGAAAATTTACATGCTTTTTTCAACCGCGATTACAAACGTGTTGCAGAAGCACATATTGAGTCTGGCTGGGTACCAAGCGATACGAGAGTGAATGAATTTGAAGCGGCAATCAGAACGGTTTGTGAACCTATCTTCCAATTACCGATTAAAGAAATTTCCTACGGAAAACTATTATTACGCCTATTTCAAACCGCACGACGCTTTAATATGGAAGTACAACCACAATTGGTTTTACTACAAAAAACATTACTGAATATCGAAGGCATGGGGCGGGATCTCTACCCCGATCTTGATCTGTGGGCAACGGCAAAACCCTTCTTGCAACGTTGGATGGATGAGCAAGTGGGCATGCGTCACTTGTTTAAAGGTGCAAAAGAAAACCTGCCAAAATTTATTGAACAATTGCCCCATATGCCTGTAATGATTAATGATGTGATTCGTCAAATACACGATAAGCAACTGAATTTACAGTTAGAATCCAAACAAATCGAGGCATTACGAAAAGAAATGCATTCGGCTAACCGTAGAACGGTTATTACCATTAGTGGCGCTACTTTGCTTATTAGTGGCTTAATCGTTAACAGCACTCTATTTAATCTACCCACCGGTGCTTCTTTAATAAGTTGGATTGCGGGTAGCGTAGGCTTACTCATGATGCTTTATGGGCTATTAAGAAAGTAGCTTCCTTCTCCTCTTCCTACCTCTTCCTACCT
>CAZMWD010000242.1:0-3764 GCA_964569685.1 uncultured Cocleimonas sp.
GAAGCCCAACGATCAACGTCATGTTGGGCTTCGTTCCTCAGCACCAACCTACAAACATACTTTTACAACACCCTCTAGCAGGGGGAGGGCTAGGGAGGGGGTAGAAATCCGAGAGTTAATAATTACCAATCGTAGAGTTTCTACCCTTTCCCCAACCCTCTCCCTGCTAGGGAGAGGGGGCTTGAATAATACCATTGGTATATATCTTGATATTTTGCCAGAAATTGATATTAAAATCTTGTGTCTCGTTTGTAAATCAATTAACTTTCAACAAATTATACGAATATAAAACTGATCACATTATTAATGAACAAAATACATCAATGGCTAGAGTCTATCCAATTTCGTTTAGCGCGTACCGATGCGTTGATTCCTTTGGCTTTTTTGGGTTTATTGACGGGTTTTATCGCGGGCGGTGTAATTGTTATTTTTCGACTATTGGTTGAAAGCACCCAAGACGCACTGTTACCCGGTAGCGGTTCGGAAAATTACGAAGATTTATCGTCCTTATGGCATTTTCTATTTCCTGTGATTGCTAGTATTTTATTGGCATTTTTATTTTATAAAGGATCAAAAGGCATTCGTGTATTAGGTGTGGCAAGGGTGATGGAGCGTATGGCGTATCACCAAGGATATTTAACGGTACGGGAATTTTTCTTACAGTTTTTTGGTGCGGCGATTGCGATTATTGGCGGTCATTCCGTAGGCAGAGAAGGGCCGCATGTGCATTTGGGTGCAACGTCAGCTAGCTTGTTTGGGCAGGTATTAAAACTACCCAATAATAGTATTCGTACCTTGGTTGCAAGTGGCTCGGCAGCAGGTATTGCGGCTTCGTTTAATACGCCGTTGGCAGGCGTTATTTTTGCCTTAGAAGTGATTATGATGGAATATACTTTGCACAGTTTTATTCCTGTGATGTTAGCTGCAGTGGTGGCGACGGCATTGTCGAATACTGTATTAGGAAGCGACCCCACGTTTGTTACACCTGCTTTAGAAGCATTTCAGTTTATTGAATTACCCGTTGTACTATTTTTGGGTGTGGTTGTGGGAGCTTGTGCAGCATTGTTTAATCACACCTTAAATGTTATTGCCGTTAAAACACAGTCGATTGAAATTTGGTGGCGCATTCTACTGGCAGGTTTTATCGTGGGTTTGATTGCATTGATTCAACCCGAAGTACTCGGCATTGGTTATGATTCAGTCAATATGACGTTGTTGGGGCAGTTTGCATTAGGCTCAATGCTATTACTTACGTTTTTAAAACTGTTGGCGACCAGTGTAAGCGTGGGTTTAGGTGTTCCAGGCGGAATGATAGGGCCTGCCTTGTTTATTGGCGCTACCTTAGGTGGCGCGATTGGTTTTATCGCCGATAGTATCTATGGCAGCAGCTCTCAAGCGTCTCACATTGGGTTTTATGCTTTACTCGGTATGGGCGCGATGATGGGTGCAAGTTTACAAGCACCGTTGGCAGCATTGACTGCCATTATGGAGCTAACCTATAACCCCGGTATTATCATGCCCGGCATGCTGGTTATTGTGATCGCACAGTTAACCGCAAGTGAGGTATTTAACAAGCAATCCTTATTTGTTTCTATGTTGCGTTCCAATGGCTTGGATTATTCTATCCACCCTGTCACACAGGTGTTACATGCGGTGGGTGTTGCCAGTGTGTTGGATAATAAATTTGAACGGCACTCGTCGATTATTTCTTATGAGAATGCTCAGTCATTAATTGAAAGCGATAATAATTGGATTGTTATCAATAATGATGATGGAAAAATATCCAATTTGATGCCGATAACCGAACTTGCAAAATATTTACAGACAGAACGATCAGAAAAGGAAGATGAATCAACGAGCGTGGTTCAAGATGATCAACAAAAAACGGATATAAACTTATTAGAAATGCCCGCAAAGCGATTGCAATTATCACCGATTTCATTACAAGCTAATCTCATGCAGGCGCATGAATATTTTGAAGAGGGGGAAGAAGCACTTTATGTTGTCTTCCAAGAAAAAAATGCAGATATTAATACGCGTGTGTATGGCGTATTGACTAGGGAAGATGTAGAGGCTGCCTACCTTCCCAAGACAGGTTTACGAAAGAATTAATAATCAACAGATACGCACAGATTCCAGAGACTATTTTCTGGGTGAATCTGTGTTTATCTGTAGTTAATAACAGGTGTTATTTATTACCACCACACTTGCCTTCACCACATTTCCCTTCTTTTTTAGCTTTACTGCCACCACATTTCCCTTCACCGCACTTACCTTCTTTTTTGGCTTTACTACCGCCACACTTGCCTTCACCACATTTTCCTTCTTTTGCAGCAGGAGCTGTTTTAGCGGCTGTTCCGGTTGATGTAGCACCTGCGTTTTTGGTTGATGTTCCTCCGCATGCAACTAAGGTGGCGGCTAAGGTTGAACTTACGGCTAAGGCTAAAATACTTTTATTTGTAATCATTGTTATTTCCTATTTGCTTGTAATTTAAAATATCTATAAATAGATTATGAGGTTGTACAGGTATGTTGTTAGTGAGTAACGAATCGAGTGATTTAAGTCATTATTAGATATACGCACGTGTTGCATATACGTGATGGGGGATGTTTTTGGATGCAACGAAAAATAAACTACGAGGACAAGCTCTTAGAGTTTCAAACAAAACAGGCCTGCAAAAAGCAGGCCTGTTTTAGGGTCTCTAATGAGTATCAGAGACCTAAGCAAAAAAGGGTAATTATTTCATATTACCGCATTTGCCTTCACCACATTTACCTTCTTTTTTGGCTTTGTCGCCACCGCACTTGCCTTCGCCACATTTACCTTCTTTAGCCGCATCTTTAGTTGCATCAGCGGCACCTGTAGCTTTATCTACTGCTGCATTGCCAGCATCTTTAGCGGCATCAACTGCTGCATTACCGGCATCTTTGGCTGCATCAACAGCCTTGTTTGCAACATCTTTTGCTGCATCTGTTGTTTTAGCCGCTGCATCTTTAGCTGCATCTGTTACTGATTCGCCGCCGCCACAAGCTACTAAACCTGCTGCTAATGTAGTACTTACTGCTAATGCTAATAAATTTTTACGTGTAATCATTGTTCTTTTCCTCGATAAAAAATAAATAAAAAATGGGTAATACAACCTATTTAGGGGTTTGAGTTGTATCGTGAGTTTTAGTTCATATTAACTATGACCTAGTTGTTCTATATTATGATAAATAATTAATATTTTATCAATTTAAGAATAAATACTTTGTACGCCTAATTGTTCATGTATTTGGTTAGCAAGTTGAGGCTGAATATTTAAACCCTTGGCAAGCTGATCTAAATAATGCGCTTCTTTATTGGTATCTAAATCAATCGCCATTAGAGAAACCGCATAAATTTGTTGTTCCATGCCTCTTGGGATACTCTTTACAAAGCCATTTACATCAAGCGATGCGCGGAATTCGCTACGCACGAAATCAGCTTCGGCTTGTGATACATCACCTAATTTACCGATGATTTTTTCTTGCTCTGCTTCATCAATACTGCCGTCTGATTTAGCGGCATTGATCATCGCACGAATAATTAAAGTGGCGTGATCGGTTGCTTGTGCGTGATCAACACCCATGGGTAAGTGATCACAGTTATCGTGTGAAGGGTTGGGTGCATCTCTATTTTGTGTTTGTGCATACTTTGTTAATGCGCCACCGAGTAAGCCACCCAGTCCGCCTGCGCCACCTAAACCCGCATTATTTTGTGATCCGCCACCCAGAAGACTACC
>CAZMWD010000243.1:0-3744 GCA_964569685.1 uncultured Cocleimonas sp.
TAATGAATGTCACCCCTCAAGAGTCGCGTGTGGCGATTCTTGAAAATGGTGTGTTACAAGAAGTGATTATTGAGCGAAATTCCAGTCAGGGAATCGTCAGTAATATATACCAAGGCACGGTTCACCGTATTTTACCGGGGATGGAAGCGGCGTTTATTGATATTGGTTTAGAAAAGAAAGCGTTTTTACACGCATCTGATCTACGTTTTACGCCCAGCGAAGTATTTAACGGCGATACGCCCAAAGAGGAAATCTCTTATCCTCCTATTGCGGAATTATTACACGTGGGTAAAAAAGTCCTTGTGCAAGTGATTAAAGACCCCATCGGCACAAAGGGTGCGCGTTTAACCATGCACATCACAATTCCTTCTCGTTATTTGGTGTTTATGCCGGATACTGACTCAATTGGTGTATCCAGTAAAATCGAAGAAGAAGAGGAGCGTACCCGTTTAAAAGACACTATTTATAAATTACGCGATACGTTTAATGAGTCGAATAACAGTCATCCAGAAGAATCGAATGCACTGCACGGTTTTATTGTAAGAACTGTTGCAGAGGGCATTAATGAAGAAGCATTACACGCCGACATGATGTTTTTGTGCAAGCTTTGGAATCGCGTTTCGGAAGATAATAAAACCAGTACTAAGGGCGTGGTGATGTATTCAGACTTACCCGTAACACAACGTGTTTTACGTGATGTTGTGGGTGAGCAGGTTGACGTTATTAAAGTAGATTCACGCGAGAATTATCTTAGCTTAATTGAATTTTGTAAAACCTATATTCCCGAATTAGCCGATAGAGTAGAGCATTACCCTTTAACCGAACGCCCCATTTTTGATTTGCACGGCGTAGAAGATGAAATTCAAAAGTCATTAAAGCGTAAAGTTCAGCTTAAATCCGGTGGCTATTTGATTATTGATCAAACCGAGGCAATGACCACAGTTGATGTAAACACGGGTGGTTTTATAGGACACCGTAACTTAGAAGAAACTATTTTTAAAACCAATTTAGAAGCAGCACAAACCACTGCGCGCCAGTTACGTTTACGCAATTTAGGTGGCATTATTATTATTGATTTTATCGATATGCGTGAAGAAGAGCATAAAAAGCAGGTAATAGCAGCATTAGAAACAGCGCTAGAAAGTGATCATGCTAAAACTTACGTTAGCGATGTATCATCCTTAGGCTTAGTTGAGATGACACGTAAACGCACCCGTGAATCGCTGGAGCATGTGTTGTGTGAATCGTGTCCTAGTTGTGAAGGACGTGGTTATGTGAAGACTGCAACAACCGTTGTCTATGAAATTTTTCGGGAAATTTCACGTGAATATCGTCAATTTAATGCGCGTGAATTATTGGTACTTGCATCACAAGAAGTCATTGAATTATTACTCGATGAAGAATCTGATAGCTTTGCCGAGTTACAAGAATTCATCGGCGTACCGATACGTTTGCAAGGGGAAGGGCTTTATTCACAAGAACAATTTGATGTAGTGCTAGTGTAGTGGCAAAAAATAAACGATTAACAAAGATTGCGGCGATTCAAATGGCATCAGGGCCACAGGTTGAAGCCAACCTTATGGCAGCAGTCGCGCTTATCAAAAAAGCCGCAGATGCAGGCGCACAAATGGCCGTTTTACCCGAAAGTTTTGTATTGATGCCAATGCAAGAATCCGAAAATATCGACATTGCAGAAGAGTATAATAACGGACATATTCAGAGCTTTATGGGTGATTGCGCGCGTGAAAATAATATATGGATTGTGGCGGGGTCTATACCGTTAAAAACAGAGCGTGATGGTAAGGTCACATCCTCCTCTTTAATGTTTGATAATAAAGGTAAAATTGTTGCACGTTATGACAAAATACATTTATTCGATGTGACGTTTGGTGATGATTCTAGCGCCCATTCTAGTAGTAATGATAAGGCAGAAACCTATTGCGAAAGTGCCCTGTTTTCGGCAGGTTCAGACGTCGTTGTGGTTGATACGCCTTTTGGTAAAGTCGGCATGTCAATTTGTTACGATTTGCGTTTTCCTCTTCTTTATCGAGAGATGGTGAGTAAAGGAGCAGAGATTTTATTGATTCCATCTGCTTTTACGGCGGCAACAGGAAAAGTGCACTGGGACCCTTTGCTACGCGCTCGCGCTATTGAAAATCAATGCTATGTAATCGCAGCAGCTCAAGGTGGCTATCATGTCAGCGGTCGTGAAACGTGGGGACATACAACGGTTATCGACTATTGGGGACAGGTACACGGCATCCTAGGAAAAGGTGCAGGCAGTATTATGATTGATATTGATTTGAATGCTCAGGCTGTTACACGTAAAAACTTTCCGGTGTTGGAGCATCGCAAATTATAAAATCAGAGGCTTGATCGTCTCTGATTAATACATACGGTTTAATATAGTGTGAGATCTTGCACGAGAGATAGGGTTATTTTTTATCTCACCATACTCCCGTACAAAACGCTCAGTTTAAGACTTCTTATACTGAGTAACGACTTGTGCATATTGCTCTTTTGTTAAGGTATTATGCAACATACGAGCACAAAGACTGCTCATTACGATTAAATTATTATTTGCTTCATTCAGTTTGGTTTTGATAGCATCGCGTTTTGCACGATCATCTCGACTGATGAGAGCTTCACGTAGTTCTGCACGTATAGCAATTACTTCTTGGTTTGCCTTTTTTCTTTTTGCAGGTGCTTCAGCCATCCAAGCATCAATGGTTTTTGCCTGCTCATCATTTAATTTCAACGCTTCGCGAACCTCTTTAAACGCAGGCATTAATTTTATAATGGGTGATGCTAGTCGATCTTGAGTGTCTTTAGCAACTGCAGGAGCTGATAAAGCAACGGCAAGAACGGATGCTACAAATATTTTTATAACTGTCATGATATGTATTCCTAAATATGAAAAAATGATAATATAATTCTATATTAGATGTGTCTAATATATCATTATTCTATATTAGTCAGATCTTATATACTACTACTTATGAATATTAATTCACTGAAAATTATCTTTTAGAGCTTTAGCCGTTACTCGTCGTCTGAGTTATACTGAGGTCTCTTTACATATAACCTATATCCTGCAAGTGATCAGACACATATAGCATTTATGCCCTGTGGGTACAAACTATTGATTCGTATAGCGATATTTTATTCTTCGGGAATATCAATAAGTATTCCACTAAAATAAAATTTACTCTACAACTCAATAACATGCACTATATATGCATGTTCACTTGCAGGATCTAGGTACAAGGACAATAAATAAGTTATGAATGACACCGTTTTAGAAACTCTTTTTAATCCTGCAGGCTTAACCGAATCACATCTTGATAAGGTTCTTTCTCCTTTGATGAATGCAGACCTTGCCGATTTGTATTTTCAATCCACTCGTTTTGAGTCATGGGTGCTGGAAGATAGCATTATTAAGAGTGGTACCTACAGCATTGAACAAGGTGTGGGTGTCCGCATGGTGGTGGGTGAACAAACAGGCTTTGCCTATTCCGATGAAATTACCTTTGATGCGCTACAAGCCTCTGCAAAAGCGGCTTCTGGAATTGCAAAATCGGGGAGCAGTGGCAAAGTATCTATTCCCACTCGGTCATTATCCACGTGGAAAATGAATCCAGCTTCTGCATCGTTATACAAACAAGATAATCCCTTAGCAGGGATGTCAGAAGATGAAAAAATAGCGTTACTGCGTCTTGCGGATAAAACAGCACGTGCGGCAAG
>CAZMWD010000244.1:0-3743 GCA_964569685.1 uncultured Cocleimonas sp.
TGAAAGAATTTAATCTCGTATCACTATATAACCCACATCATGCACAGTGCCTTTTTTATTCGGCACATTAATGTAGACAGCGTTCATATCAGGGTAATCAAATAATTCTAATTTATATTTACCCGCTGGAACGGATGGCATTCTGAATCGCCCTATCTTATTAGAGAAGAATGCAATGGTTTTGCCTTTGTGCCCTTGTGGTGTCCATTGCCCACCTTTATAGGACAACGGTTTTTTAACGTTATCCACTAATATGCCATCCACAATGGTTGCCGGTTCGCCGCCTGCTTTTATGATGTAACCTTGGTGGTATCGTGGAAATACTTCAAATTCTGTTTTTTCAGGGTCATAGCCATTGGGCAAGGTTGACTCATCTATATTTATTTTTTGATAACGATAAGACTCCAATGGTACAACCGCTCGCTTACCTTTTGCTGGTATTAATCCCGTATAGTTGATGGGCAGGTCACTATCATCATCTGCATACTCAAATTGACTACTACCGTTGTTTATCGCTATGGGTCTATCTTGATTTGAAGGCCCGCTAACTAATGCAAAGCTATCATTAATCGGGCGTGAAACGGCACATTCGCTACCAATACAGGCCAATGCTGTATTAAAGCCTATGTTTAAACGCTGTGTGCTATTTCCACCTTTATTTGTACTATTGCGCGCAGTTAGTTGAGCACCGTATTGCGTGTCTCGATATTCTAGATTAAGTTGCTGCTGCCGTTGACTCTCATCTTGACGATATTCTAAAGAGCCCGCCAAACTGTCCTTACCAAATAAACTACGTGGTTTAATTGATAACTTACTAGCAACGCTATTGTCTTTTGTATTGACCAACAAATCTAAATGCTTTTTCCTTTTATGCTTACCGCGCTGTCCTAATGACCCTAATGGAATCGATACTTGTAAATTAACCGAAAAGTCATCATCCGTATCATAATGAGCGCCCACGCTCCAACGCACACCATTATTCATTCTTTTTGTTGCCGTCAGTGCTACCGTCATATTTCTATCGGCATCATAATAATCAGCCACTCCCACGTTTAACCGACCGCGCCATTCATCCCCTAAGTCTAGTGAAAAATGAGTTTGTAAACGTGCTTTTAACCGTTTTTGTTGTGCTTCTAACTCAGCGACCTCATTTAACATCGCAAAATCTCTGCTTCTTACTTCCCCTGATATTGTCCAACCCATGACAAAACGTCCAATGGTTTCATCCAGTTGTAATGTATCTTCTCGTAACGTATCCAAGCCAATGAGTGGGCGTTTTATATTGGGTTTAAATTCAAACCGCGCGGCATAACCGGACTGCCTGTCTTTGCCACCACTGACCGCAAAACTCTGTTTCAACGAGCCTAATGGCACAGAAATAATTGCCTCAGACCCCAATAAGTAACTATCTGGGCTGAATTGCGCATCTAGGCTCATAGTTATGTTTTTTGTTAAGCCTCTTTGATAATAACCACTGAACAACGGTTTATTCAATAATGCTTCATTTCGATACGCTTCTTTATTACTTAGCATACCGACGCTAATGGCATAAAGTGATAACTCCGGCTTGAGCAAATGCGAATCATAAAACTGCTGACTGTTCTTAACCGTTATTTTACCAAATTCATCTTTGATTATAATCCGAATATTATTTGCACCTTCGTATAAACCAATATCCTGTAATGAATAAATACCTTCATCTAAATAGAAACGTTGATGCAGTTGATTGTTAATATATACTTCAACTTCGGAATCGGTTTCTAGCAAAAAGGTTTCATTACCCTTTGGGCGAATTTGAAGTTCGGGGTTTAAAAAGAATTCTTTGCTCAGGCGAAAGCCATCTAATTTTAAGTTCTCTTGAAAATTACGATTGCCCGTTGCGATACTACCCACCACAAAGCGTTTTAACTTATCCGGTTGATCATAGGTAATGGTTGTTTTGATGACATTGAATTTGTCATCTCTAAAATCGGTGGTATTTTCAAAAACAACATCACCCACACTAAAACTACTTTCTAAGCGCATTTTTAAGTCTACATCTTCACTACTCTCTGTCTTAGAAACGCCTAAACTTGAATACAAGTTCATAAACGCACTAATTTCGCTGGCAGTAATTTTATTTTCATCCCGTACGCTTGCTTTGCTTTTTCTACCCATTGATAGCACACGTGGTTTTCTTAATGATGGGTTTATCTGCAAATCTAAGCTTAGGTTCACAGAGTTATAGTGTGCCTTCATTCCCAGTTTTGTTAATGTTTTAAAATGAGTTCGTTCTTTATTTACTAATTCTTTTTTAATTCGTTTAAAAATATGTTCTTTTAAAATATCCTCTAATAACAGTAATAAGGTCTTTGTTTTAGCCGTATCCATCTCGCCTTGCTTATTACTATAAACAGTCACTTCACCTATTTCAGACTCGTTGACTCGAACATCAATCGTAACTTTTGAAGGTGCAGCCATTGGACTTTTTCTGCCAAATGCTTTTGCATACATCGCTGCAAGATCCGCTGTTTGGGCTTTTGCTTTTATCTGTTTATTTTTCTGATTTGATTTAGGCGGTACTTTTTGACCAAACGCTTGCTCGTAAAGCGCAACCATATCGGCACGCTGGCTTTGAGAAGAAGAGGGCGGGGATATTGAAGCAACTTGCTGTTGCTTATTTTTATTAGGCAAAACAGGCGCATTACCTTTTGGTCCAAAGGCTTGTGCATATAGCGTAGCAAGTTCTTCTTTGGTTGTCGCCACCGCTGGGCTTACCATAAAAAAGCAAAAAGCTAATATGAAGAGATAATGCCAGAACCCTACATCATTCTTAGCGTTACTAATAGCAGCAGGGTTTTGGCTTAGCATTGTCTGTTTCATGACAACAACCACCAAAATAATTACTATCTAATTATTTTGGATACTTAATAGTTGCCTGCCAGCGACCGTTAACAAAACCTTTGGGCAACGGCACAAAGAATCGCTTAGTTGCACCCGCAAGCACATTGTTACCGTTAATACCTTTAAGTGCATTGCCTTTTAAGGTCAGTACTTTATTGCCATTGCGTAAAGTCATCGTTGCATAATTCATTAGCTGGTGACGTGTACCACTGTTTGCCAATGTCACTGCTAACTTATTACCTTGTCGCTGAACCGCTTTAACCGTTACATTGCTTTTTGTACCGTTAGGTTGAACATAAAGTGCGCCCACCAAGGTCATCAACATATTAATGCCCGTTTGCTGTTGCTTTTCTAACGACACATGCACTTGCTCGGCAATTAAACGATACGCCTGCTCACGCGGTATGTTACCTGCACCTAACCATTCCACTCGCACTTTTTGAGTTGATCGTGCAGGAATAATAGTTTGTGCTGGATAAATCATAAAATCACGATCAGCAGGGTGTCTAATTTCTTTATTATTCACTTGCTGACGTGTCATTACACTAAATTGCACTGCAATCGGCTTATTGCTTTCATTAGTAACACGAAAAGATTGCTTCGCTCCACCACCCGCTGGTTTTAATACCAACGATAATGGATTCATTTGTAAGGCACTTGCCATTTGGCTTGATAGTGATAGCGTCACAAGTAGCAAAAAAGAGAATAGATTGATGCTTAGTTTCTTATTCATTTTTATAGTCCATTTATTTTTATTTTTTATTATACAAATGAAGAATCTTCCTTATTTTTATTATTTCTTCATTCTATTGGACTATACAATGTTGTTTCTTTACACAGGCTGAATATTTCACGTACTT
>CAZMWD010000245.1:0-3735 GCA_964569685.1 uncultured Cocleimonas sp.
TCACCTTTCATGCGCATGCCGATGAGGAAGCCACCGATTTGTGAATCAGTGGCGTTTCCGGTCATGATTTGTTGCATGACATCGCTCATTTCCTCAGGCGTGAGGTCTTGTTTTTCAATGGTTTTTTGAATGGCAGATTGGATGTTCATTGCGGGTGTTTTTTTTGGTTTTGGATAGGTTGAGATAGTAGCATGGTAAATGTATGTCGTCATTGTTTGATATAGCTCCTCTCCCTTTGGGAGACGACTACAAGGATGCTTTTAAAGCAGGGGAGCTGCGCAGTTTGAGTAAACAGTTTGGGTTGTCACTGGGTGATAGGGCTTGTTTGGCGACGGCTTATATTGAAGCCATACCAGTCTGGACGGCTGATCGTATTTGGTTTGAAGTAGCGGATGATGTTGCGGTTAAGTTGATACGTTAATTAGCAAAAATTAATCATTTCTTCCTACTAAATTAGAATAAATAATCCACCTGTATTGCGCGGGATTTTTGTTTGTCTTCAAGGCGTAGAAATAGGCGCATAGCGGGGCTACGCAACTCTTTCTACAACACGGAAGACGGGCAAAAAGACCCGCAAGATGGGTGGGTTATTTATTGCGAGTTGCCTAAGTCTATGAAAATACTTTTGGGAAAATTAATATGAGTTTGTTGAGAGCGTTCTTTTAACCGCATTATGCCACCCTAAACGTTTTTGTTTGCGAATATTATTATCCATTGTAGATTTAAATTCATGTTCGCTTTGCCAGTTTTTGCTAAAGTCTTGTGGGTCTCCCCAAATGCCGGCATAACTTCCTGCCAGCCATGCAACGCCGAGTGCGGTGGTTTCCAGTATGCGAGGGCGATCAATAGGCGCATCTAATAAATCGGCAAGAAATTGCATGGTCCAGTTACTGGCAGACATGCCACCATCGACCCGAACCCGGACGCGTAATTTGGTTTTATTTTGGGTGATTGTATGAGCCGTATTTTCCCAGTCAGCTTGCATTGCATCAACCAAATCAACTGTTTGATAACAAACGGCTTCTAAGGTGGCGCGCACAATTTCATTGGCGCCACTGTCACGTGTTAAACCGCAGAGTAAGCCCCGTGCGTGTGCATCCCACCACGGTGCGCCTAGCCCTGTAAATGCAGGGACAAGATAAACCGCTTGTTCGGGGTTGGATGCATCTGCCATTGCATCGCATTGATCGGCGCGTTCAATAATACCTAAGCCATCGCGTAACCACTGCACCGATGCGCCCGCCATAAAAATAGAACCTTCTAATGCATAGGTGGTTTTTCCATTCAAACGATACGCTGTAGTTGTTAAAAGCCGGTTGGATGACTTTACAAATGCATCACCGGTATTGAGCATCACAAAACAACCGGTGCCGTAGGTTGACTTAATCATGCCAGGCTCAAAACAGGCTTGCCCAATAGTGGCAGCGTGCTGATCACCCGCCATACCATAGATAGGAATTTCTGAACCGAACAATGACACATCGCAGATTCCAAAATTATCCGCACAATCAAGTACTTCGGGCAATATACTCGGTGGGATATTAAACAATGTTAATAATTCATCATCCCACTGTTGGCTTTTGATATTAAATAGTAGCGTTCTTGATGCGTTAGTGGCATCGGTAGCGTGAGTCTTTTTCCCTTTTCCTTTGCCCTTGGTAAGATTCCACAGAAGCCAACTATCCACCGTACCAAATAAAATGTTGCCTTTTTCTGCTTGCTCACGCACACCTTCTACATTATCTAAAATCCAGCTAATTTTGGTAGCAGAAAAGTAGGGGTCGAGTAGTAAACCTGTTTTATCTCTCACAAAATCTTCATGACCTTGATCTTTGAGTATTTGGCATTGTTCAGCAGTGCGCCGATCTTGCCAAACAATCGCATTGTAAACAGGCTTTCCCGTGTTTTTATCCCATAGAATAGTAGTTTCACGCTGATTGGTGATGCCAATAGCGGTTATCTCAGAAGCGGTTATGCCTGCTTTGTTAATCGCACCTCGGGCGGTTTTAATGGTAGCGCTTAGAATTTCTTCAGGCTTATGTTCAACCCAGCCAGATTGTGGGAAAATCTGCTGAATTTCCTGTTGCGCCATGCCACAAGCTTTATAGTCTTGATCAAAGACTATGGCGCGTGATGAGGTTGTACCTTGGTCAATAGCGAGAATGTAGTTTGGCATGATAACTCTGAATATTTATTTATCTTCTAAGGACTTAGGATTAAGTTCCGTAAGTTATTTACTCCTGAGTCCTAAGTATAGTCGTAGTATTTAATACTGACCCGTTGCTTGCCGTAAAATTATTCTAACGGGTTCATCCATCTTTCGAGTGTTTTAATCTTTTTTTCTGAAAATAATAAGCCGAACTTAGTTCGTCGCCATAAGACATCATCACTGGTTCGCGCCCATTCTTTATCCATTAAATACTCAACTTCTTTTTGATAAAGACCGTGCCCAAACGCGACACCTAAATCATTACGTGATTTAGCGTTACCTAATACTTGATTGGTTCTTGTGCCGTAGTGTTTAAATAAACGAATGATTTCTTTTGAGCTTAAAAAAGAGTAATGGGTGTGTAATTCATCACAATATTGATCAAAATCATCAATTGCAAAATCGCCACCGGGTAGAGGAGATGTGGCTGTCCATTTTCTTTGGTCTTTTCTTTGCCGAGTTGGGAGTTTGGCTTGAGTAAGATTTTCTATTTTTTCTAAGACAGCTTCTGCAAGATGACGATAAGTCGTTATCTTACCACCGAATATATTAATCACTGGAGCGTGTTGCTTATTATCTTGATCGACGCGTACTACATAATCACGGCTGGTTTCTTGTGCCTTAGAGGCACCATCCTCATAGAGTGATCGTACGCCGGAATAGGTGGCGATAATATCGCTCTTGGTGATTTCATTTTTAAAATATGCGTTGGCTGATTTAATTAAATAATCAATCTCTTGCGGGGTGATTTTGGCATCATAAGGGTCACCAGAAAACTCATGATCGGTTGTGCCAATAAGGGTGAAATCTTGCTGGTAGGGGATGGCAAAAATAATACGATCATCTTCATTTTGAAAAATATAGCATTTTTTATGATCATATCGTTTAGGCACAATAATATGACTGCCTTGCACTAAACGAACGTTATGCGGAGGTTTTTTAGTTACGTTTGATTGTTGGTTGCTCGCAATAATCTTATCAATCACGTTATCGACCCAAGGGCCACCTGCGTTGATCGCTATTTTTCCTGTGATGGTTTCATTGTTTGGTTTTGGGTCTAGTTGGTTTTCAACAGTGATAGACCAGTGATTATCTTCTCGTTTTAAGGCAGTACATTTAGTTTGGGTATTAATACTCGCACCACGTTCGCTCGCATCTAATGCATTGAGTATGACTAATCGAGCATCATCCACGGCGCAATCGGAATATTCAAAGGCTTTATTAAAAGCAGGTTTTAAACAATGACCCGCTTCATTTTGGCTTAAATCGAGTGTTGATGTTTTGGGTAATTTGTTGCGCTTGGCTTTTGAAAAACCAAATCTAAAATCAATATGATCATACAAAAACAGCCCAAGGCGCAATAACCAAGCAGGTCGTAGCCCTTTGTGATGCGGTAAAATAAAGCGTAAAGGATGAATAATATGCGGTGCATTTTTCCATAAAACCTCGCGTTCAGTTAAAGCTTCTCGTACTAAACTAAACTCGTAATGCTCTAAATAGCGCAAACCACCGTGAATTAATTTTGT
>CAZMWD010000246.1:0-3723 GCA_964569685.1 uncultured Cocleimonas sp.
GGATTTTTGGCGTTGCCAGAATTTATGGGACTTGATCAGGGTCTCCTTAAGTGATGGTCATTTCACAGGTAAGGGGTTTAAAGTTATTCAAGGGTTTAGAGGTCAGCTAGCGTATGAAACTGAGCTAAATAATTATTCTATTGATAGCCCTAAGTCTGTTGATTTTGCTAACGAGTCATTATTAGTATTGGATATGGGAATGCATTCCAGCGGTGGTTTCTCTATTAAGGTATCGAGTGTTGTAGAGGACGATGATACTGTGGTTGTCTCTATTCAATCAGAGGAGCCGGGTGAGAATTGTCTTGTGAGTTTGGCTTTAAGCAATCCTTATCAGTTTGTAAAAATAGCAAGTAAAAAGAGAATATTAATTAGGGAATTATCCCCTATTAAAACAGTGTGTAATTAATCCATGATACTGTTTTCACGTTATTCTAAGTTGGCGATTTATTAAATTTTAGACCCACGTTTTGAAGGCGTGGGTAAATTCTTCGGCTCTAGCTTGATTATTACTATGCTGTGTTTTCTTCCCTTCCCTTAATCAGGCTCTCCTTAATTAGGATCTCCTTAACAGAGAGAGGTGTCGCAATATAAATCGTAGGTTGGTGCTGAGCTTGCGAAGCCCAACAAACAGCGTCATGTTGGGCTTCGTTCCTCAGCACCAACCTACAACGAATGGGTACTTTTACAACATCCTCTAGTAAGGGAGGGTGGGGTAATTTGGTAGCACGTGGTATTTATCTTTTCTTTTTACCTTTTTTATTGGTCGTTTTATTTGATTTTTTGTGTGGATTATTTTTCTTTTGACGATACATTTGAGAAGGTGATAGCCTCGCGCGTTGCTTGCCCTTTTCTTCAAAGGGGTTGTCACCCGTTTTGAAAACGACACGTACTTGTGTGCCTTTAAGTTTTAGCGTATCGCGGAAATAATTCATCAAATAGCCTTTATAACTACCCGGAATGCGCTTGGTTTGATTGCCGTGAATGATAATGGTAAATGGATTACTACCACCCTGATGTGCATAGCGCAGTTTGATTCGACGTGCTGCCACTATAGGTAATTGATGCGCATCAACGGCAGTTTGTAACATCCGCGTCATGCGTGACGTCGATACTTTTAACATCGCAGATTCGTAGGCTTCGTGTACGGATTTATAAAGATGCCCAACACCTGTGCCGTGCAGTGCAGAAATAAAATGCTTGTCTGCAAAATCTAAGAAAGGTAGTTTGACTTCCAATTGTACTTTGATGCGGTCTTTTTCGTATTCGCTTAAACCATCCCATTTATTAATGGCGATGACTAAGGAGCGACCTGCATCTAACACTAGCCCTAATAAATGTGCATCTTGATCGGTAATGCTTTCGTGCGCGTCGAGCAACATAATAACCACGTGGGAATTTTCAATCGCAGAAAGCGTTTTGATAATACTAAAGGTTTCAATCGCTTCTTTTACCTTGGCTTTACGGCGCACACCTGCGGTATCGATCAGCGTGTATTTTTGCCCATCACGTTCATACGGTACATAAATACTGTCGCGGGTTGTACCGGGTTGATCAAACGCCACCACGCGTTCTTCACCCATAATGCGGTTGATTAGGGTTGATTTCCCCACATTGGGGCGACCTACAAATGCAATGCGAATACTGTCTTTATATTCTTCGGGAATGATTTCTTCGACTGCTTCGTCGGCGGGGAAGGTTTTGAGCAACGCCGTAATCATTTGGGTAACGCCACGACCCTGTGATGCTGCGACAGGGAATACGTCTTTGAAACCGAGTTGATAAAAATCAGCAACCGCTTGATCTGCATCGACAGAATCAATTTTGTTTACCACTAAATAAACATTTTTACCTGCTTTGCGTAAACGATCCGCAACCAGATGATCTGCATTGGTCAACCCTTCTCTGGCATCTACCAAAAATAAAACAGTGTTAGCTTCATCTACCGCCAGCCATGTTTGCGCCGCCATGTATTCGTCGATACCAACATTTTCACCGGTTAAACCACCGGTATCAATGACGAGATAACTACGCCCTTCTTCGTCGCCAATATCATTGCCTAGTACGCCCTGACCGTATTTTCGATCACGTGTTAAACCGGGGTAATCAGCCACCAGCGCATCACGTGATTTAGTGAGGCGATTAAATAGAGTGGATTTCCCAACATTGGGGCGACCGACGAGAGCAAAGACAGGTTTCATAGTTTAGTACTTGCACATTGCGCGCACTAAGCAAGCACGTACGTTAGTTAATAAGCGCGCTAGGATAACAAATTTATGTTGAAAGCACTAAACCTAAAAAAACGCAGTTGAATCACAGAAGTCCATGCAAGCTACTAATGCGCCTAGCAAATTCAAAAAACTGCTTATCACCAATAAGGTGACTGCGCATTTTTTAAATTCACTATGTACATCATTATCTTACATGCCTTTTCTGCGCTCAACTGCGTTTTCTAGGCTAAATAAAAGAAATCTTAAAAAGAACCAGCGAATCCTATTTTATTGTTTACCATATTCCAGTGGATTTCCATCTAATCGCCAAGCGCGAAAACCATCCCGATAATATTTCACGTTGGTAAAACCCCAGTTAACCGCTTTCTCAGCGGCTCTGTAACTCTGACTACAATGCATACTGTTACAGTAAATAACGAAGGGCGTATCCTTTTTGAAATGTTTTAATAGATTAGCTTCGGTGAATTCTGTTTTGATAGGCAAGTGTAACGCGGAAGGGATACGGCGTTTTTCAAATTGTCGATTACTGCGTACATCGACAAATATTACTCCATCACCGTGCAGTTTTTTTACCTGCTGTAAATTAACAGTGTTAGCACCCTCAACAAATTCAGGTGATACCCATTTTTCATTTTCTTTCGCATTGAGTGTTATAAAAAATAGTAACGCTGGAATGATTAGGTAGTACTGAACATTCTTTATATAAAACATAGTAGAATTTCTCCTTTATGAATTTTAAGTGTCACTCAAATTAGTCTAGCAAACGACTGAATTTACCTGTATTTAAAAAGTGAGCCGTTAAAGTGGCTACTTCTTTAGAAAACAATAAACCCGTATGTGATATTTTTACGGTCGTGTGTGCGGTTTGTTTGGGATGATGCGTTTCTTCTAACATCACTGTACCATCACCTTCATTCGGTAATCCACCCGTTAATAATCCTAACCCTTGGTTTTTTGTGCCTGCGATCATTCCCCAGTCGCGTTTATTTTTCCACTCTGGGATATTTTCACCAGAAAGTGCGCTGGGCATACTACGCGCCAGTAGCGGAGAAATAACCGGCCAATCTTGAATTTGTTGGGCAATCCAAGAGCCGTTAACAGGAGAGCCTAACATGACTACTTTACCTGTTGGAATATCACCAAACTGATCAAATAAATGCATAGTGATCATACCACCTAAACTGTGGGCGACGATATGTAGGTTGGGTAAATTAAGCTGTGTTATTTTTTTGTGAATAGATTGGGCATTTTGTGCGGGCGTTTTTAGTACCGATTGGTAATAAACGTAATGTACTTTAAAGCCAGCGTTGTTGAGCTGTTTGCCAAGGTATTTCATTTCCAGTGGATTCATAAGAATGCCATGGACTAATAAAACATTGGGTTTATCGTGACTGCTCAAGTATTTTTTATGTTGGTTAGGGTGGGTTATAGAACAACTAACTAGCGTCAACAGAATAGGGTAGATCAAGTAGCGTAATCGTTGTTTCATTGTTAT
>CAZMWD010000247.1:0-3706 GCA_964569685.1 uncultured Cocleimonas sp.
ATATTACTCTTTCAAGTCTCCAATATACTTATCTAAACGATCTTTACCCATGACAAACATACTAGACATTTTTTTTGCTGCGACGAGTGCGGCATCTTTATTGCTGGCTGTTCCTGCCTGAATAACACCCACCATGCCTAGCATCCTGTGTGGGGTACAAGAGTAAATATAAACACCTTCTTTATCAATAGTAATGGATACTTCCTCTCCAATTGCTCCATTCCACGTTGTAGCGCCTTCAGGGGTAAATTCAGAAACAGTATTATGTCCCGCATCTGTAGAGATAAACTTCACAGTATCGCCCACGGCTACATTTAAAGAAGCAGGTTCAAATACCATTGTGCCATCAGCACCAGAATTTAGCATTTTGATTTCATGCGTCATATTGTTTGCAGGGGCTGTATTTGGTTTTTCTTCGCTCATTTTATTGACTGTAGCATCATTAGTGCTACTACTGGCGCTGCTGCTGGTGCTACCTCCTTCGGCTAGCTCACCCATGTACTTATCTAAACGATCTTTACCCATCACAAACGTGCTAGACATTTCTTTTGCTGCGGCGAGTGCGGCATCTTTGTTGCTGGCTGCTCCAACCTGAATAACACCCACCATGCCGAGTATTTTGTGTGGAGCACAAGAGTAAATATAAACACCTTCTTTATCAAAAGTAATGGATACTTCCTCCCCAATCGCCCCATTCCACCCTGTAGCACCTTCAGGAATAAATTCAGAAACGGTGTTATGTCCAGCATCTGTAGAGATAAACTTTACCGTATCACCGACCGCGACGTTTAAGGAGGCAGGTTCAAATACCATCGTGCCATCAGCACCAGAATTTAGCATTTTGATTTCATGCGTCACCCCTGAAGGTGCCGCTTTAACGGTAGTTTCTGTCGGTGTTTCCGATGCTTGCTCTGCCACAGGAGTTGTTACAGGTGCTGGAGTAGTGCCAGCCAAATCAAAACCTGATTCTTTTGTCATATAAATAATGGCCGCCTGAAGCTCTTCATCACCCACATTTTGCCCACCACGTGCAGGCATAGCGCCTTTTCCGTCAATTGCAACGGTCATCATTGCATCCATACCGGTAGCCACTCGTGTTTCCCATGAGGCTTTATCCCCAGTCTTTGGTGCACCAGCAACACCGGTTGAATGACAAGCGGCACAAACCGCGGTATAGACTTCTTTTCCAGATCTTGCTGCAGTAGGTGCTGCAACAGCAACAGTATCTGATGTGGCGGCAAAGCCAATAGGCTTAAGATTATTAGATGTGGAAGCAATATGCGAGGTGGTATCTATCTCACCTTTGGTGCTATTTTCTTTATAAGTATTGATCAACATTGAAACCAATACATAAACAGTGAGCAAAATGAAGACTAAACTTATAACAAAAACGAGTTTAGACCCAGTATCGATTTTAGGCGCATGACTTGACATATTTTTCTCCTACTAACATCTTCAAAACAAGACATTAATTAATCCAAAAATTTTAGGTTGGCGATTATATGCGGTTTCACTAATGTACTCCACTTTTATTGTTACTATTTATTGATAGATTGAGACTTACTAGCACCTATGTCAAAAATTGTTCATTCTTTCCTTGCATAAACAGTATTTAACACAGGCTCAAATCATAAAAAATAGTCCCGTTTTTATCAATCAAGAAACTCGTAGAGCATGGCGAGTTTGCACTAAATAACCCGAAAGTTAGCGCGTAAATCGGGGATATTTACCGATTGTACTTGTACCGTTATTGATTGGTCTAATTCCAGCTTATCTTGACCACGAAGCCGAGGCTCTAACGCCAAATCAGGCAACACAACTATCGTATTACGCTCTTGCATTACCACAATCGCTTCACCTTGCCACGCTTGACCTTCTTTTTTCTGTTGCTGTTTTAAATACAATAAAGTCCAATGCTGCTTAGAACTACGCTCTGCTTTACGCGCAGCAAATGAACCTTCATCCGCCAACCCTATTCGCTCAACCAATGCGTCGTGATCAAGCAAGGGCTGATCGGTTAAAAAGGCTCTGAGTTGTTGATGTACAATTAAATCAAGATAGCGTCTTATGGGGCTGGTCACGCGGGTATAACAGGGCAAACCAAGCCCAAAATGAGCGGCGGCGGCGGTCGTATGACGCGAGGCTTTAAAGCAACGGCGATACGCATAGTGTTCCGACAATTTTTCTGGGTATTGAATTTCTTCTGGTTCAGGCTGATAAGCAAAAGGAATAGGAATGTTGTTTTGCATCGCAAATAAAGAAACTGCTTCTCCTGCAGCAAGCATTGCCTCCATTACCATTTTTCGGCTACCGCCACTAGAATAAGGGCGTATCGAAATGTCACCTTGTTTCACTGAAATATTTACTTCCGGCAAATCTAGCATAGCGGCGTTATTTTTAAGTCGACGCTGATAATAACGGTCGGTTATCGCTTGTAGCCCTGCAAAGTTGTTATCGGGATTGTTATCGAAGTTGTTATCGAAGTTGTTATCGAAGTTGTTATCGGCGCTGTTATCCGTGCCGCTAGCTAATTCTTTATCAGCATCATCATAAGTGGTACGTGTCACACTTAGCTCCGAAAAACACACTTCAATATCTTCTAACTCGCCATCATCTGCAATTTTAAATGAGATAGATAGCGCCTGACTTTTCTCTTGTAAACCCAGCCCTAGTTGTGCGGTTATTGCAGTAGGCAACATATGAATCGTTTGATCTGGCAAATACACATTCGTGCCACGAGAACGTGCTTCAATATCCAGCTCTGAATCAGGTGCTACAAACGATGATACATCCGCAATATGTACCCACAAACGTTCCTCTTCCAGAGAAATTGCATCATCAGGGTCTTGATTGCCTACATCATCAATCGCCCACGCGGTTAAATGCGTCAAATCACGACGGCTCGTTTCTAATGGCTTAGGTATAGCTAATTCTGGGTCACTCATTACGACACCCAAACGCCTTGGCCAAGGGTTATACTCTTCTGCCCAATAACCTAACTTTAACAATAAGGTATGTGCCGCTTCCTTGGTTTCTTGAATACCAACGGCTTTTAAAATACGGCTATTTTCGCGCTCACCACAAGCGAGTTGCTCGACTTCAACAAGGCTTGTATGATCCGCTTCTTCAATTTTTCCGTTTTTTATTCGTTCTAATAACGAATCCCATGATTCTTTCTGTTGTTGTTTTGCATTACGTTTTTCTGTTTCAGCAGTAATTAAATCAGTGGGGCGCGCCTTAATCAGATCAGTTTCAATATCACGTTCGAAATATAAGCCATCAACAACCAACATCCAGCTAGACCAAGCACTTTGAGGTGTAAACGCCCCATAGAGTAAATCAGATAATTCGCTTAATGATACCGCTTCACCTTCTAATAATTCCAATGTTTCATCTAGGGTATCAAGGGATTCTGGTATCTCCAAATCAAGTGATGAAACATCACTAATCGGCCCTGAGTGCAATAGTTTGATGTCTTTATCACGCACCCGTTTGGTGGTTTTAAAGAAGATAATATCTATTTTATCATTAACATCGCTTACGATTGCCGCTTTGCTTTTGTAATAGACTAATGCGCCTTTTTTTATTTTTGACATGAGATTATTGGAGTTTAAAAAACGCTAATATTAAATCATCTAGCGCTTAACTTGAACAACTATCACCACTACAAGCATCAGATAAAAGAGAAAATGGCGCGCTCGGCGGG
>CAZMWD010000248.1:0-3701 GCA_964569685.1 uncultured Cocleimonas sp.
ATGAACTTAAGTCCTCAGATACTCTCTGCATAACCTCTCTAACTCTGTATTACAGCATTTTTACCATGAAGCGCATGAAGAGCATGAAGGGGTTTATCTTTTCTTCAAGTTCTTCATGCGCTTCATGGTAGATGTCTTCTCTTTTAGTATTAATAGTTGCGAAAGTATTCGCAGTATCTGAGATCAAAGTACAAGAAATCTGTCCCTTCCCTTCGGACCCCGCTCAGGATAAACCAAAAGTCCGCTCAGGGAGCTGATCTATTGCTTATCCGTAGCCTGAGCGGAGTCGAAGGCGGGCTTGGATACTGCGAATACTTTTGGAACGATTAATAGGATGAAACCTTACGACATATAGGGTGATAATACTTATCGGAGAAGAACTAACACCAAAATGTACTTATTTTCAGTGCTAAGCCATGCAACTATTTATACTTTAAGTCTATGAAAATACTTTTGGGACGATTAATATAACGCACAGATAAAAAGTCTATTTTATTCAGCTTACAGCAAGCCGTTTAGCGTAAAATCATTGTAATAAGGCGAAGGAACCCTTATTGTAATAATACAAACCTACTAATAATAAATATAAGTGAAAGGCTATGACCCCAATTGACCCTATGAAAAGTTCGGCTGTTTATAAGCGCTCTGAGTTTTCAGATTTATTAGCATCAAATAATTTTTATACCGTATCGGCTATCGCGTTAGTGCTAGGTGCTACATCGATATTTGGTTTTATTCAGGATCCGCGTAAGCTTAAAACAGTGGTGGATACGATTAGTTATAAAGTATCAGTGTCGCATGTAAATAACCAAAGTATGCCCTATAGCGTATTTCAACAAGAACAATATCGTTTGTCGGCTTCTATAAAAGCACCTCGTAATAAACAAGCTTATGAAGGCACTAATTATTTGTTTGGTGCTGATGTTGCAATAGAAAAGAAAGACATCAAACGTGTTGCATTTAGCTACGACATCACCTCAAATAAATTTTGGAATGATTTAGATTCATCGAATATCGGACAAATCAAAGATGATTTGCGTAACGATAATTATAATTCGCATGCTTTGAATTTATTAGATGAGAGCAGTGCCTTGCTTGATAACAATGATTCAAAATATTCACTGGCTAGTTCTTTAAGAAAATAATACCGAAGCTTCTCCTTGGAGTTTTTCCTTAATTGCACTCCTGATTAGTTCTTGTTTGTTTTTATCTGAAATTATGTGACCTCCTTTGGTGGTCACATGAAACGTATCTTCCGCCATTTCTCCCAGTGTGGCGATTTTCGCATCATAAATATTTAACCCTTGTTCGTTAAATACGTGGCTAATGCGTGTTAATAATCCGACACTGTCTGCGGTTGTTATGGTAATAATGGTTTGTTGGCGTGCTTCATCTAAGTCGAAATAGACGTGGGTAGGGGTATCAAAGTGTTTTAACTGCCGTGGTGTGCGGTATTGATCAAAGTCATAAGTAGACTCATCTATTTTTTGCTGGGATAAATTCTTTTGTAGTTTTTCAATTAACTTATTTTGATCTTCTTGTAAAATCAACATTTCATTGTCTGCGGTGAGTACATTGAGCGTATCCAGCACATAACCATCTTTAGATGTGTTGATACGTGCCGCCACAATATTAAGGTTTTGTTGTTCTAAAATTGAGGTGATTTTAATAAATAAGTTCTTGTGATCTTTTGCATAAATGAATAATAAAGAGCTGTTATTTTTCTCATTAGCGAGTAATTTTATAATGGGTGTTTCAGTACTCTTGGGAATAATCTCGCTAATATGCCAGCTTAAAGCAGCAACCGTATGTTGCAAAATATAACGATGATCAAAGCGACCCCAGAATGTTTCAATTGGGTCTTGATCAATATTTTGTTTTTGTAATTGTGCAATCACCGCTTTTTTCTTGCGTTCGATCAGTGCTGTACTATTTTTACTGGCTGAATGACTACTGTGTAATTGTCTTTTGGTGGCACGATATAAATCCTTGAGTAATGAATGTTTCCAATTATTTAGCAGGGTAGGGCTGGTTCCTTTGATATCACAAATGGTCAGTAGGTATAAATAATCTAAACGCGGTTGAATCACAACCGTATCGACCACCGCTTGAATGACTTCTGGGTCGGTAATGTCTTTACGTTGTGCGGTGGAGCTGAGTTCCAAATGGTTTTTTACTAGCCAGCTAACCGTCTCTGAATCATGTCGATTAATACCATGAGAAATACAAAATTCAAAGGCATCCACTGCGCCTTTCTCCGAATGACTGCCACCTCTGCCTTTGGCAATGTCGTGGAATAATCCGGCAAGATAAAGAATCATCGGGATTTGTAAATTCTTAAAAATCTTGCTACAAAAAGGTAATTCCTTCATACCTTGTTGGGTGCTTAAACGGCGTATATTGCGCACCACATTGAGGGTGTGATCATCAACCGTATACGCATGAAATAAATCATATTGCATGCGCCCAACAATATTTTCAAAAGCGGGGATGTAAGCCGCTAAAACCCCGTAACGGTTCATTCTACGAAGCGCAAAGGTGATGCCTTTTCGTTCCGACATGATGTTAATAAATATCTGTTTGTGATGATCATTATCGCGAAATTCATCATTGATTAAATGCCGATGACGTTTGAGTTCACGTAAGGTTTTAGGCGTTAATCCTTTTATTTCGGGCACAATTTGCATGATGTGAAACACTTCTAATAAGGTGTGTGCTTGTGTTTCAAATAATGTTTCGGGGGTCAATTGTAAATAGCCATCAACGTGGCTGTAATAATCATTGATAATGACAGGAGTAATCTTATTGGTCTGTAAAATATGTTCTCGTAATAGACCCAATAGCATTTCATTTAAGCGTTCTAGTTCCGTAATAGTACGGTAATAACGTTGCATAAATGATTCGATGGATTGGTTGTTTTCATCGTTGGTATAGCCAAAACTATGTGCCAGCGCGCGTTGATGGTCAAACAATAAACGGTCCTCTTTACGCCCCGTTATTTGGTGTAAAGCAAAGCGTACTTTCCATAAAAAATCACGGGCTTCAATCAGTGCTTGGTATTCTTCTTTGTTCAACAAGCTGAAATCAACAAGATTAAAGCGACTGAGTTCTTTTAAGGAATGTATGCCAAATTCACGCAGGGCAATCCAGCCAATGGTTTGTAAATCTCTTAAGCCACCAGGGCCCTCTTTAAGATTAGGTTCGACACGGTAAGCGGTATCTCCGTAGCGTTCATAACGTTGTTCCTGTTCTTTTAGTTTTGCTTTAAAAAACGCGGTACTCGACCATATTTTATCGACAGCGATGTTATCGTGTAATTGGGTAAACAAATCTTGATTACCGCACAGATAACGAGATTCGATTAAGTTAGTGATAATGGTGAGATCGTTGGATGCCTCGGATACACATTCATCAAGGGTTCTAACGCTATGACCAATTTCTAAGCCAAAATCCCAAAGGGTAGTCACAAAGTCAGAAAGTTGTTCCGAGGATTTTTCATCGGGTTCTTCTGCAAGCAATAACAATAAATCCACATCCGATGCAGGGTGCATTTCTTCGCGCCCATAGCCACCCACGGCTACTAATGTCGCTTTTGGGAGAGTGTATTTCCCCCAGAGTTCAATCAGTAACTTGTCAACCGTTTGACTGCGTTTTTTTAGTAATAATTCAATGCTTTCACCTTGTTGAAAGGCTTGGTGAAG
>CAZMWD010000249.1:0-3688 GCA_964569685.1 uncultured Cocleimonas sp.
CATAATTGCTTTTGTAGGCGCACCAAGCGCCCAAAAGTACATCGTTGCACCTTCCAAAGGAAGTGCCGATGTTGGTTGAGACTTGCACGATCTAAACAATAAAAAAAGTATGAAAGCTAAATGGCACCCCCATACATAGTGCAGAATTACCCGCTCCAAAGGAAGTGCCGATGCATGTTTCAGTCTTGTACCAATCTCAACCTGTAGTGGTCTAATAATCTTGTAGAAACTTATAGCCTATAATTACACAATTATAGGAAAATACTATGTCAGAAAAAAACAAAGAAAACCTAAAATAATCTTCACACCAGAGCAACGACTTGAATACGCAAAACTGATGGTTAATGAAAGTTATAGCAATAAAAAGATCAAAGAAATATCAGGTGCAGGTGACTCTGCGGTAACGCGCTGGAAACGTCAGTACCTTGCAGAGATCAATGGAGAAACACCCCCACTAGGAAAAAAAGCATTAACACCTGATAAGCAACACATACAGGAATTAGAAAAGCAACTCTGGCGCGCACAAAGGGACAATGAAATACTAAAAAAGGCCACAGCCTTCTTTGTACGAGACAACAGCAAACTCAGCTCGTGACTCAAGTGAAGAAGGCAAACCCAGACTATTCATTAACAGAACTGTGCTCTTTATTTCAGCTAAAACAGAGTACCTATTATTATCAACGGAATCCGCGCGCTATGGATAATCACACAATACAACTACTGGTCAACATCAAAGCCATCTTTGCCGAATCAGATAGCACTTATGGCAAACGCAGAATACGAAAAGTGCTTCACACAATGGGCTTTGGCATTGGTATTTATCGAACAGCTTCGTTGATGAAGAAAGCCGAGATCAAGGCAAAAACCCCTAAGAAAAAGCATTACTATGGTGACACAGGAGAAGTGCATAAAATTGCCCCAAACCTTTTAAAACGTCAATTTGAGCAATCAACACCCAATACGCACTGGGTCGGAGACATTACTTACATCCGCACTCACCAAGGTTGGAGCTACTTAGCTGCCGTGCTTGATCTTAGTTCAAAACAAATCGTGGGTTATGCGCTCTCAAAGAAACCTAATGCACAACTCGCTAAAGATGCGTTATCAGATGCGATTAAGAAGCAAGCACCGAATACCCGTAAATTACTGTTTCATTCGGATCAAGGTGTTCAGTATTCTGCAAAGAAATTTGTTAAAGAATTGAAGGAATTCAAGGTGACGCAAAGTATGAGTAGACGCGGTAACTGCTGGGACAACAGCGTGATGGAACGATTTTTTAGAAGCCTTAAATCAGAGCGATTGAATTATTTAAGTTTTATCAACCATGATGCTGTTGTCAATGTGGTAGAAAGTTATATTCACTTTTACAACAATAAACGATTACATTCCGTTATTGGTTATATTACCTCTGCTGAAAAAATGCAGATTTTTAAAAAACAGGCTTAAACTTTCTCCAAAAAAACTTGACCATTACAAGTTTTTGAAGACAAAATGGGAAGCTCACTAACTTTCAACAGATGCAGTTTATGGCTACTAAAATAAGTATTGGGATCGTCATGGATCCTATTGATTCAATCAATATAAAAAAAGACAGCACGTTCGCAATGATGCTAGAAGCACAGAGCCGTGGTTATTCACTTTTTTATATAGTGCAATCTGATTTGTTCGCAAAAGATGGCATTGTGTATGCTTCTATGTCACCGGTGCAAGTGGAAGATAATGCTGATAAATGGTTTCAACTTGAAGAAGCGCAAATACGCCCATTACATGAATTATCCGCAGTGCTTATGCGTAAAGACCCACCGTTTGATATGGAATATATTTACACCACGTACTTATTAGAGCTTGCGGAACAGCGTGGTTGTTTGGTCGTCAATAAGCCCGCTAGTATTCGATCGGCGAATGAAAAATTATTTACCGCAGTTTTTCCCGATTGTTCTCCAGAAACTTTAGTAACGCGGGATATGGAGCGTATCAAAGCCTTTCAAGAGGAACTTAAACATATCGTCGTTAAGCCATTGGATGGAATGGGCGGCGCAATGATTTTTCAGATACGAGAAGGTGATACGAATCGTAACGTTATCCTCGAAGCAATTACTGAAAATGGGACTAAAACAATCATGGCGCAACGATTTCTTCCTGAATATAAGTTAGGTGATAAACGTATTTTAGTGATTGATGGTGAACCCTTTCCCTATGGTTTAGCACGCATACCAGCAGAAGGTGAGGGTCGGGGCAACCTTGCGGCGGGGGCGAGTTATAAGGGTGTGGAACTCACAAAAAGAGAATATGAAATTTGTGCGAAGGTTGGGCCGGTGTTAAAAGAAATGGGTTTAATGTTTGTCGGGTTGGATGTTATTGGCGATTATTTGACCGAAATAAATGTGACAAGCCCAACCTGTATTCGTGAATTAGATACCATTTATTCTGCCAATATTGCCGGATTATTAATGGATGCAATCGAAACAAAGTTAGGAGATGATAAAACGTGAAAGCACGAGTTAAATGGCTGGATAATATGAGCTTTGTGGGAGAATCGGGAAGTGGTCATTCGGTGGTAATGGATGGGCCAGAAGAATTTGGTGGCAGAGACTTAGGCGTACGCCCTATGGAAATGTTGTTATTAGGCATGGGCGGTTGTGCCTCTTTTGATGTGGTTTCAATGCTGAAAAAAGGTAAACAAGACTTATTGGATTGTGAAGTCAATATTTCGGCAGAAAGAGCAGATACAGAGCCAAAAGTATTTACAAAAATACATTTGCATTTTGTAGTGTCGGGCAATGACTTATCGGATGCAAGAGTAAAGCGAGCGGTCGAATTATCGGCTGAAAAATATTGTTCAGCATCCATTATGCTGGGTAAAACAGCCATTATTACGCATGCTTATGAAATTAACTAAGGAGATTATGCTGACCGACCATCGGATTGATTTGATTAATGAAAGGTATTCTTTTAATATCCCCTCTGCAAACGAAAACCACAAAATAACAAAAATAAAAACCCCGTTTGTACACTAGGGCATTCCCATGAATTATATACATAAACTATGTACAGCTTGTGCATGTGTTTTTTTGCTTGGTGCTGTTAATACAGTACAGGCAAAATCGACCACTAATCAAGTGTCTGAAGCGGATCTACAACAGGCATATAAACGTCTCGTTCAATCAAAAGCAAAATATAACAACCGTGTTAAATCGCAATATAAAAAAACACCTGCACGTTATCAAGCATTACGCATCGCAAAACAACAAATAAACACAAGATATCGTTGGGGTGGAGCAAGCCCAAAGCGTGGTTTTGATTGTAGCGGCTTAACGCAATATGCTTATAAATCCGCAAAAGTAAGTTTGCCACGTACGGCAGCAGAGCAGTATCGCTTCGCAAAACGCGTGCCACTATCGCGTATGCAAACCGGCGACCTTATATTCTTTCATACACGTATAAGTCGTAAAAGAGTAAACCATGTTGGTATTTACATGGGTGGTGGTAATTTCATCCATGCACCGCGAAGAGGCAAACCCGTTTCAGTCAATAAATTAAGTCGTTATTGGAAACGAAGAATAGTTGGGGTTGGTCGCATTTAGTGAGCTTCCCATTTTGTCTTCAAAAAATGGTGAACTCAATTATGCAAAAGCTTAGACCTAGCTCGCCGATAGGCGACCCTAGGACTTAGCGTGTGTTAGTGAGC
>CAZMWD010000250.1:0-1929 GCA_964569685.1 uncultured Cocleimonas sp.
GTGTTGGATACCTTGGCTCGTTCATTGGTGCCACTGTTGATTATCATGGCGGGCTATTTACTGTGGATTGGCGCAAATGCTCCAGGGGGTGCTTTTCAAGCGGGGGCAATGCTAGCGGCGGCGGGCGTGTTGCTTCTATTATCTGGCTGGAAATTATTCGATAAATTTAATGGCTTTGTTTTACGCTTTACTTTAGTCATGGGGCTAGCCGTATTTATGCTAGTAGGAGTGGTAATGATAGTATTAGATCGACAATTTTTAGAGCTTCCCCCCGCGCTAGCACCCGCTTTAATTTTGTTGATCGAAGCGGCTGCCACGATTTCTATTGCTGTTGCATTGGTGGCGTTATTTTTAGGTGGCGCTCCTAAATCGAGGAAGCCTTGATGACGGCTGTTTATCTGTATTCATTGGTGGGGATTGGATTGTTTGTTTTAGGGCTTTACGCGTTAATTATTTATTCTCATTTATTACGCAAAATTCTGGCAATAAATATCATGGGAGGCGGTATATTCTTAGTCCTCGTTTCACTGGCAGCACGTAGCCCTAATGGTGTGCCAGATGCCGTTCCACATGCCATGGTCATTACCGGTATTGTGGTAGCCGTCTCTGCTACTGCGCTGGCGTTGGCTTTAATGCTGCGTGTTTACCAAGCAACGGGCCGGGCTGAACTCCCTGAAGATCATTAAGCATGGGCATTCATTGGGAAGTAATCGTTATTGTATTGCCTATGTTTGGGGCAATCGCTAGTTTTTTATGGTTTAAACAAGGCGTTTGGATTGCCCTGATAAGTGCGCTTGCGACGTTTATCAGCACCCTAATGCTGAGTGCGCGATTGTTGGTATCAGGCGAGACACAACACTATGTTCTGGGTGGCTGGGATGCCCCACTGGGGATTGCGTTAGTTGCCGATGGATTGAGTATTGTCATGTTACTCGTGACTGCAATCGTCGGGCTTGCGATCACTGTTTATTCCACAGGCTATTTCAAAGCCGACAAAGCCCGCCATTTTTGGCCCATTATGTTATTGCTATGGGCAACTTTAAACGCGCTGTTTTTATCCGCTGATATTTTCAATATGTATGTGACATTTGAATTGTTAGCACTAGCAGCAGTGGCGCTGGTTGCATTGTCGGGCGGTGCTGATTCCTTAACAGCAGCAATGCGTTATTTGCTAGTAAGCTTGCTGGGTTCATTGCTTTATTTATTAGGCGTGGCATTGCTGTATCACAGCTTTGGTACGGTCGATATTTCGTTGCTTGCACAACGCATGGAATCTACCCCAACGGTATGGGCAGCAATGGGGCTGATGACAGCGGGTTTGTTATTAAAGACCGCCTTATTTCCTCTGCATTTCTGGTTGCCACCTGCGCATAGTAGTGCGCCTGCCCCCGTTAGTGCCTTGTTATCGGCATTAGTAGTAAAAGCCTCTTTTTATGTGTTACTGCGGTTGTGGCTTGAAGTCTTCCCCACGGCTTCTGTGGAAGCGGGTATTTTGTTAGGCGTTCTTGGTTCGTTGGCAGTGCTGTGGGGTGGGTTTCAAGCGTTGCAACAAACACGTCTTAAACTGCTGATTGCTTATTCGACCGTGATGCAAATTGGTTATCTCTTTTTAGCGTTCCCGTTGGCAAGTGTTGCGGGTTGGAAAGCGACCCTTTATATCGTGTTATCTCATGCCATTGCGAAAACAGCGATGTTTATGGCAGCAGGAAATATTTTACATGATGGCGGTCATGATCGTATTGCTGATCTTGATCGGGTGGCACAACGTTTACCACTGACGCTGGCAGCGTTTGCCTTGGCGGGTGTCAGTTTAATGGGGCTTCCACCCAGTGGTGGCTTTATTGGTAAATGGCTGATGCTAGAAGCTGCTATCAATTCAGGTCAATGGTGGTGGGGCATGGTGTTGATTGCGGGCGGCTTAATGACGGG
>CAZMWD010000250.1:2029-3656 GCA_964569685.1 uncultured Cocleimonas sp.
CCGATGAGTATGGAATGGGCTGCATTATTAACGGCTGCTTTTGCCATTATTTTGAGTTTTCTCGCGCCGTGGATTTTACCCTTATTAGAGATAGGTTCACCGTTTGGAGCGGCTAAATGAATTTAAACGCGTGGTTACCTTTACTCATTCTGCTTTCTTCGTTATTTGTGGCATTTTCTATTTTTTCTTTAGCGGAAAATAGAACAAAAACGCGTATTGTTTTAAATCTAGGTGGCGCTTTCTTTCAATTCATGTTGATCATCTACATGCTCTGGGGCGTGTATAACGGTGAAGAATTTGAAACACGTATCCCGTTTTTACCTGGGCTTGATTTGGTATTGCATGCCGATGCTTTATCAATGTTATTTGTCACGCTTTCTTCTGGCTTGTGGTTGTTAACAACGGTGTATGCGGTTGGCTATTTTAAAAATACACCCCACCGTAGCCGTTTTTTTGGTTTTTTCAGTCTTTGTGTCACCTCCACCATCGGTGTTGCATTAGCGGGTAATTTACTCACCTTTTTATTGTTTTATGAGTTATTGACGCTAGCAACATATCCCTTGATTGTACATAAAGGGACAGAGGCCGCCCGCAAGGCAGGACGCACCTATTTGATTTACACCCTAATTGGCGGAGCAGCATTATTGGTGGGTACGATTTGGCTCTATAGCATCACCGGCACATTGGAATTTACCCCACAAGGTTTTCTATCAAATTTAGACAGCTCTTATCACCCAGCATTAATTATGATTTTTGTTTTATTGATTATTGGCTTAGGTGTAAAAGCGGCACTGTTCCCACTCCATGGTTGGTTGCCACAATCAATGGTCGCGCCTGCACCCGTCAGCGCGTTATTACATGCCGTTGCCGTGGTAAAAGCAGGTGCATTTGGCATTATACGTGTGGTTTACGATGTGTTTGGGGTTGAATTTAGTGCCAGTCTGGGGGTGGCAATGCCACTGGCAATCCTGGCAGCAATCACCGTCATATATGGTTCGGTACGCGCGCTATTTCAAGATGATTTAAAAGCCCGTTTAGCATTTTCTACGGTCAGTCAGGTGTCCTATATTATTTTAGGTATTACTATTGTAGGGCCATTGGCAACGATAGGTGGATTAGTCCATCTGGTGCACCAAGGCGTCACTAAAATCACCTTGTTTTTCTGTGCAGGTAATATTGCTGAAACACTGGGGGTGTATAAAGTCAGCCAAATGAATGGCATAGGACGGCGAATGCCTTGGACTATGGCGGCTTTTACCATCGGCGCTTTTGGCATGATCGGTGCGCCACCGTTAGCGGGGTTTATCAGTAAATGGTATCTTGGTACAGGGGCGATTGAAGCAGGTCAAAACTGGGTTGTGTTTGTCCTTATCGGCAGTAGCTTGCTAAATGCCACTTATTTCTTACCCATCGTTTACGCCGCATGGTTTAAAGAACCGATCGGTGATTGGCCCAAAGAGCGTTCATTCGGGCGTTTTGAAACGTCCCTTTTATTACTGATACCGCCATTGGTGACAGCACTTCTAGCGGTGTTATTAGGAGTGCTCGCCTCCGCGCCATTCAGCCCTTATTATTGGGCGCAGTTTATTACCGCGCAGGAATATCTGCCATGATTGAATCGCATTAT
>CAZMWD010000251.1:0-3650 GCA_964569685.1 uncultured Cocleimonas sp.
TTGTAAGCAGACGGTGTTTCATCAATCACATTCTCATCAATACGACATTCAACGCCTTTTACCGCTTTGATATGCTGTTTTAATGACACCTCTTTTTTCGCTTGGGTGCGTGACATAACGCGACCCGCACCATGGCTACAGCTACAAAAGCTTTCTTCATTACCCAGCCCGCGCACGATAAATGACTTTGCCCCCATGCTTCCCGGGATAATGCCCATCTCACCTTTGCGCGCACTCACTGCACCTTTTCGAGTGACCCATACGTTTTTATCGTAATGGTTCTCTCGGCTGATGTAGTTATGATGGCAATTCACCGCTTCTGCCTGTGTTGTAAACGGGATTGGAATTTCCTCCTGCAAGGCTTCTAAGGTACGCGCCATCATCACTTCACGGTTGATACGGGCAAAATCTTGCGCCCATGCGACCGACATGGTGTATTCACGAAACATCGTTGAGCCTTCTGGAATGTACGCTAAGTCTTTATCAGGCAAATGGATAAAATAACGCTCCATATCCTTTTTCGCTTGCTCGATAAAGTGCGTTCCAATACGGTTACCAACCCCGCGTGAACCACTATGTAACATCACCCAAACGGCATCGTGTTCATCTAAGCACACCTCGATGAAATGGTTTCCACCACCCAATGTACCTAAGTGAGCAATGTTATTAGTCTGCTTCAAAAATGGAAACTTTTGCGTCATAATTTTGAACGCTTCATCCAATGGCGACCATGCTTTTAATACATCATCTGGCATGTTGCCCCAGCTACCTTTATCACGACCTCCGCGATTTCTTCGACCACCATGAGCAGATCGACCATGCGGAACAGCGGCTTCAATTCGGCTTCTTAATGGCGCAAGATCATCAGGCAATTGATTCGCACGTAAACTGGTTTTAACCGCCATCATTCCACAACCCAAATCAACACCCACCGCTGCTGGGATTACTGCTCCCACCGTAGGAATCACGCTACCAATGGTTGCGCCTTTACCTAAATGTACGTCGGGCATTGCTGCCACCCACTTATGAATAAACGGCATTTTAGCGATATTCTTTAGCTGATTTTTTGAGTTTTCATCAAACGGTACACCGCGTGTCCATGATTTAATCGGGAAGTGACCTTTCTCATGCATCACGTCATAAGTGTTGATTGGATTCATGTTGATTTTGGTTTTCATTTTTTATCTTCCTTGCACCCGTATTGATGCATCTATTCATTTTGTCTTTTGTATTGCTACACAGAATATATTGCAATGGACGTGCCAACTTTTAATAAATCCCAGACAATCATCTTTAAGCCATTGTTTATCAAAGTTAAAAAATATTTATCTCTTTAATATTTGAAACATCGCTTATTTAGCTTTATAATAGTTTTATATCTTTTTAAATAGTTTATTATTTATATGAATAATATAATTGTAAGTATTCTAGGTCAGCGTTTAGATAATGTTGGTTTTGGTAAAAAACGCTGGTTTCGCTGGCGACCTACCTTCTCTTTGCTTCAACACCATGATTTTCAGGTGGACGGAATCGTGCTTCTTCATCAAAAAGATGAAGGAAAGCTATTAAATCTAACCATGCGGGATATTGAGCAAACCTGTTTGAATATTAAAATAACAACACATCAACTCAACTATGACGACCCATGGGATTTTGAACAGGTATACGGTCAACTGCATGATTTTGCGAAGAGCCACACATTCAATACCGAAGAAAATAACTATTATTTCCACATCACCACCGGCACACACGTTGCGCAAATTTGTATTTATTTATTAAATGAGGCTAATTATTTTCCCGGAAAGTTAATCCAAGGCTCGCCCAACAAGGCAAGCCCAGCGGGAACGTTTCGCACCATTAATCTTGATCTTTCTCGTTACGACCAAATTGCTACACGTTTTCATAAAGAATCACAGGAAAGCATTAGCCATTTAAAAAGCGGTATCAAAACCCGTAACAAACGTTATAACCAATTAATTAGCGAAATTGAAAACGTAGCGGTGCGCTCAACTGCGCCCATGCTAATCACAGGGCCAACAGGCGTAGGAAAATCTCATTTAGCTAAAAAGATTTACGAACTAAAACAACTACGCACACAACTCAAAGGAAAACTGGTGGAAGTGAACTGCGCAACCTTACGCGGAGATAACGCAATGTCTACGTTATTTGGGCATGTAAAAGGGGCTTATACTGGCGCAGTCGGCGACCGTGCGGGTTTGCTAGTAGAAGCCAATCAGGGATTATTATTCTTAGATGAAATTGGTGAACTGGGGCAAGATGAACAGGCGATGTTATTACGCGCCATCGAAGATAAAGTCTTCACGCCGTATGGATCTGACAAAGAGATGAGTAGTGATTTTCAGCTAATCGCTGGCACTAATCAGAACCTTTACAAAAGAATCGAACAAGGAAAATTCAGGGATGATCTATTGGCGCGCATCAACCTTTGGAGCTATCAACTGCCCTCTTTAAAAGATCGTTATGAGGATATAGAGCCTAATATTGAATACGAACTACGCCGTTATGCACAAGACAATAATCAAAAAATCAGCTTTAATAGCACCGCCAAATCAAAGTATCTCGCCTTTTCACTGAGCTCATTTGCGACATGGAAAGCCAATTTTCGTGACCTAAATTCCAGCATCACACGCATGGCAACACTGGCAAGCGGTGGTAGAATCACCGAAGATATTGTTGATAATGAGATTTACCGACTGCAACTAGACTGGAGTGGCAACCAAAATAACAAGGGTGATAGCCTAAGCCTCGAAAAAAACCTCTCAAAAGAAGCCTACGAAGCCCTTGATTCATTTGACCGACCACAACTCGCGCACGTAATACAAATCTGCAAACAAAGTAACAGCATGGCAGATGCTGGTCGCAAGCTATTTGATAAAAGTCGCTTACAAAAATCTGCCAGTAATGATTCTCAACGGCTTAAAGTGTATTTGAAAAAATACGGGCTTGAGTTTAAGGAAATCGTTTAAGATACTGTCTTAATACGCGCCTAAATATATAATTAGTTACAATTCTTCACGCAGACCTTTTTTGATTTAACCGTGCCACCGCAACTTGTATAACATAAACGGTAATTGTTATCGCATTTACAGTGAGTCGAGCAGGTTTTATTTCTGATACGTTGCGTTTCATTTGCAAGTGTCGGCTTGATTGGACGTGGCGTATTAAAATAAGGGCGACTTAACGATAAATAAGGGTCGCGAAAATCATGGCGATAAATTCGGTGACATGCCCTACTCTTTTTGCCTTTTCTCATACAACGGTCAACGTAACGATCTCTACGAGAAATCGCCATAAAATGCTGGAATTCATAGCGATCTAATTCGCGCTCATAGCGTGATCTAGCATTTAACCAAATTTCTAGCTTTAAAGGATAGGCTTCTTTTAAAACAGGTAATGCCTTTTTCGCTTGTTGAGTCGCTCTTATCGAACAATGCTTAAATTGGGCATTACATTGATGATTGCATTGCCTTAGCTGTTTTTGACAACCGCCAATACAAGCAATACCTTGCTTGGTTTTAGGCGGACTATAATCGTAGGCTATTTTGTATTTTGAACAGGCACTTAGAAAAACACTTGCCAATAAAGTAATCAATAAAAAAGTAACACTTTTTGTGTTCATAAACATATTA
>CAZMWD010000252.1:0-3649 GCA_964569685.1 uncultured Cocleimonas sp.
CCTAGTCTGTATATAATTTTCTGTTAGTTAATAAAAAACTTACCCGCAGTTGCAACCACTATCGTAATCAATCCAATGCTTAAATTGATGCCGATGAGCATTCTCATTTGCCCTAAAGCTTTTGCACCACTTTCCCAGTCTTCTTCTTTTTGTGCTTTTTTAAGACGATTATAAGGTGCAAAAAATACGTGTAGGAACATCAATACCATGATTAAACCTAGCCCCATCATGATATGAACGAAAATCGGGGGTTTTGGAAATTGAAACATCATCCAAAAGCCAGTCACTAAAATAATGATAATGCACAACCATACCCATGGAAAGAACCGGGCAAAAGTGGCACGCCAAAGACGCAAACGAATGGGGGGTTCTAACGTGATTGCAGCAGCACCGCGCAGAGCTTGATGTGCGAAAAACATACCGCCAATCCAAACTGTAAAGGCTAAAATATGAAGTGTAAGTGCTATCGACATTAACATAAAAATAATTTCCCTAAGTGAATAAGCAAGCCGATTTGGCTCAATAACAAAAAAGTTATGATGGTATTTTAAAGTAAGTGAAGGTCGTGTAAATATCCCTTTATTTCTGACCGAAAATTATCACTATTGTTTTGGATGTGCGCTAGGAGCCTGTCCGAGAATAGAAATCGTAGCGAAAATCACAGAGAATCTATAAGGTGAGTTTATCGAATGAGGCGAATAGCACGGCTATTTAACGATTTCGATAATCTCACCTTATGGCTTGTATGGGGTTTGCAGTAGGTTCTCTATTCTCGGACAGGCTCCTAGCTTCTTATTTAACACGCAATCATCATTATTCATATTCTAGAATGATCTTTCTGGAATAACCCTAACTCTTTGTTTTTAAATTATTTATTTTTTTTCTCATATTATTTATTGCTACTTGATTAATCTTCCATTGACGACACCGTGGATTATGATGTCATTGATTTTATATGTATTTGCGGGAATTTGTTGGCTACCGGTCGTTTATTTACAAATACAAATGAAAAAAATGGCAGAACAGGCGGTTTTAACAAAAACACAATTACCCTTACGTTATCATCGTTATGCGCGCTGGTGGTTCTGGTTAGGCGTACCCGCGTTCTTAGCGATTACGGTGGTTATCTTTATGATGGTGTTTCGTCAAGTGTTGTGGGCTTAGTTTATTTTGATCTATTTCAGAGTCAATCATCATGCCGAATATTACGCGTCGTAACCATCAAAATAATCACAATAAATAACATCACGCCTGCACCGGCTAGTAGCGCGTAATCTTCCATTTGCAGAATAAAATACAGCACGCCATATAAGCCTGAGAGCAATAAAAAGATCACCAAGGCACGTGAAAAGCTCTTCATTGTCGCCCATGTATACAAGGTAATAATACCGACGGTGACAACCGCTGCATCAATATACGCCATGAAAAATTTAATGTGTTCAGAGAGCGAAATCAAGATCAAATAAAATAAGCTTAGTGCTACACCGATGACGATATATTGAATCACGTGTAAGCGTTTACCAAGGGTAATTTCGAAGATTAAAAAGGTGATAAAGGTTAAGGCAATAAATAATAGACCGTATTTGGCCGCACGGCTGATTTTGGAATAAAGTGATACGGGTGTAAATAAGTTAACGCCCGCAGTGACCGAATGTAAATTATGTTTTTCTTCACCTTTTAACCAAGATTGCGGGTAGTTTCGTGCCAAATAAGGGATGCGCCATTCTGCTTCAAAACCATTTTTGCTGATGGTCTTGGTGGCGGGTAAAATATCGCCTTGAAAACTAGGGTGTGGCCAGCCTGATTTGATTTTAGCAATCGTGGTTTCGCCTAAAGGCGCAAAACGTAATCCGGTACTTCCATTAAAGGATAACTTGATTTTAAACGCTGGGCGTTCGCCGCCTTTCTTAATATCTTTCATGGAAGCATGAAAACCTTGCGAAAACAGCTTAGGCAAGCGTGTACCCGGTTCGAATTTTGCACTGGAATCCTCCCAGCGCAACGGTGTTGTCGAGTTAATCGCTTTGGTCTCGCTCAAACCCACGGCTAACCACGCTTTATTCCAGCGGATATTGTATTTACGCCCTTCGGATGGCAGAGCACCCAGATTAAAATGCCCGCTGATATTCATATCGGCGGTATATAAAAGGGCATTATAAATGCCACGCTTACGGTGTTTTTCGAGCATCTCAATTTCGATGTTTAAATCTTCGGGTAGCAAGATTAGGGTCTTATCGTTAAACACATCACGCGTAATGGTTTTGCTTAAACCACTGTTGTCCGTCACCGTATCAACGCTGGTAATATGTTCGACATAAGGCACGACTAGCACTGGGCCTACAACGGTTTGCATCCCGCCCCAACCTTGGGCAATGTCATCTAACACAGAATGGTAATAACGCTCACGTTCGCGCACAATATTTTCAACCATGAACAATGGAATAAGCATGGCTAAAATCAATGCACCGACCAGTAAAGTACGAAAACTGAGTGAATCAAAGAATGATCTTGCTAATCCTTTTGGTGCTTGTTGTGATGTTTTTACAATAAGAGATGGTGATGTTTCACTCTGTTGTGAGGATGTTTCAGTAAAGTCTTCATCAGATGTTGAAGATGACGCTGATTTATTTGGTGGATTTACTTCGGTTGATTCAATCGCGGCTTCCAATGCCTTTTCTATTTCTGTTTTCTTTGCCATTATATTCCCGATTCCCGCGAGTAGTTTATCCATTTTACGTTAGATTTGTGTGTAGAATACAGCAATCAAGCAAACCATGAAAGTGGCTAAAAATTAAGCACGGTAATGTATACAGTTAAGTCTAAACTAAGTTAAAAACCATGCCAAAAACTATGTTAACAAGCATTCAAACAACCATGATAGTGATATGAAAGTATTAGGAATTGAATCATCCTGTGATGAAACCGGCGTTGCCATTTATGATACCGAAAAAGGTTTATTGGCTGATCGTTTATATTCACAAGTAGCACTCCATGCGGAATACGGCGGTGTCGTGCCAGAACTTGCCTCGCGCGACCATATTCGTAAAACAGTCCCTTTAATAAAGCAGGTATTGGCAGATGTAGATTTGCAATTAAGTGACCTTGATGGCATTGCCTATACTTCAGGCCCAGGCTTAATTGGTGCGTTAATGGTAGGTGCATCCATCGGGCGATCACTAGCATGGGGTTTAAATATTCCCGCTGTTGCTGTTCATCATATGGAAGGGCATTTATTGGCGCCGATGTTAGAAGATGATAAACCCAATTTTCCCTTCGTTGCACTGCTGGTTTCAGGCGGACATACGATGTTAGTCGATGTTAAAGCCGTCGGTAATTATACGATTTTAGGACAATCATTGGATGATGCAGTGGGTGAGGCGTTTGATAAAACAGCGAAGATGTTGGGCTTAGGTTACCCCGGTGGTCCTGTGTTGGCGGAATTGGCAGATACTTTAAAAGAAGCAGAGCAGGGCAGATACACGTTTCCACGCCCAATGATTCGGCATCAAGGTTTGGATTTTAGCTTTAGCGGATTAAAAACCTACGCGCTGACCACATGGAATGATTCTCAAAAAAGAGAGATTGATAAAGCCCATATCGCCCACGCCTTTCAAGAAGCGGTGGTGGATACTTTGTTTATAAAGTGCCG
>CAZMWD010000253.1:0-3638 GCA_964569685.1 uncultured Cocleimonas sp.
ACTGAATCACGAATTAAAGCAATCAATGAATTAAACGAGGCATCTGCCGGTTGCATTTTCCCCATTAACAATTCAAACAAAGGATTATCTTCGTATTCCAATAATTGCGAGAAGCGTTCAATATCAGCATCGTCCAGTGTGTCGTAACCCTTTTGTAAAAAACTATTCAGTAAAATATCCAGCTCTAACATGCCACGTCTGCATTTCCAACGCAGGCGATTATCAACTTCAATTAGATTCATCAGAGTTTATGCTTCAACATTTCTTGTTTAATCTTGCCGATAGCCTTAGTCGGGTTTAATCCCTTCGGGCAGACTTGCGCGCAATTCATAATAGTATGACAACGAAATAATTTATACGCATCGTCTAGCTGTTCCAGTCGTTCTGCTTTTGCTTCATCACGAGAGTCTTGAATAAAACGTGATGCTTGTAATAAGGCAGCAGGCCCCATAAAACGATCGGGATTCCACCAATACGAAGGGCATGCTGCCGAACAACAGCCACACAAAATACATTCATACAAACCATCGAGTTTTTCGCGATCTTCGATTGATTGTTTGCGCTCACTTTCTGGTTGTGGTTCTTCATCCACAATCAACCATGGTTTTATGGCTTTGTATTGTTTGAAAAACGGTTCCATATTGACAATTAAATCACGGATCACCGGCATTCCCGGTAACGGTCTTAATTCGATGGGTTGTTTTAGATCAGAGAGTGGTGTGATACAGGCTAAACCATTCGTGCCATTGATATTCATACCATCTGATCCGCACACACCTTCTTGGCAAGAACGTCTGAAACTCAAGGTTTCGTCTTGTTCTTTGAGTTTCATGAGCGCAGCTAGAAGCATCATTCCAGGTTCTATTTTATCATCCGATAATTCAAAGTCTTGCACGAACGGCTGTTCATCCCACTCGGGATTGTAACGGTAGATTGAGAAGCGCATCAGTTTGTCCACTCCATTAATACATCCTCTCCATTAGTAGGTTCTGTCTATCGGCGGAAAAGAATCAACCGTCAAAGGTTTGGTTCTTACTGGTTTGTATTCTGGTTTTTCATCGCCTTTATAATACAGGCTGTGTTTCATCCAGTTTTGATCATCGCGGCTATCAAAGTCAACACGTGAATGCGCGCCTCTACTTTCTTCTCGATATAATGCCGAAATAATCGTCGCCAATGCACATTCGCCTAAGTTTTCTAATTCAAATGCTTCAACACGGGCGGTGTTAAATATTTTACTCTGATCATGGATTTTAGCATTGGAAAAGCGTGCCACAATCGCTTTGATTTTTTCAACGCCTTCGGCAAGTATATCTTTAGTGCGAAAAACACCGCAATGTTGTTCCATCACTGCACGTAATTCATCCCGTAATTGGCTGATAGATTCTGATTTATTATTTTCGTCTTCTTTATGCTCTTCACCGTCTTCACTATCCCAATATTTCAAGTGTGAAAGCGCTTGTTGCAAAGAGTCTTTATCAAACTTATGTGCGTAAGTATTTTCTTGCAAGTATTCGATCATATGATCAGCGGCGGCGCGCCCAAAGACGAGAATATCTAATAAAGAATTACCACCCAAACGGTTCGCACCATGCACCGATACACAGGCAGATTCACCCGCTGCATACAAACCATTCACGGCTTGTTCGGGGGATGATTTGGAAGGCACAACCACGCGCCCATGAATATCGGTTGGAATACCACCCATAGTGTAATGCGCGGTAGGATAAACAGGGATTGATTCTTCTGCCGGATCAATTCCTAAAAAAGTCTTGCTCATATCTCGAATACCAGGAAGGCGTTTTTTGATGACATCTTCACCTAAATGATCCAGCTTTAAATACACAAAGTCTTTATCGGGTCCACAACCTCTGCCTTCTTTTACTTCGGTAAAAATAGCACGACTGACTACATCGCGACTCGCAAGGTCTTTGGCATTGGGTGCATAGCGTTCCATAAAACGTTCGCCATCGGCATTCACTAAATAACCGCCCTCGCCTCTTGCACCTTCGGTGATCAACATACCACGACCGGCAATTCCGGTCGGGTGAAACTGGAAAAACTCCATATCTTGAATCGGTAAACCCGCACGTAGCGCCATGCCAAAACCATCGCCAGTATTAATCAATGCATTGGTACAGGTACGGAATAATTGCCCTACGCCTCCCGTTGAAAGCAAGGTAGTGCGCGCATCAATAATGACCGGTTCGCCTGTTTCGATTGAAAATATCAGCGCACCTTGGATTCCATCTTGTTCATTTTTTAATAAATCGACCGCAAAATGCTCATTAAAAAACTGGGTTTTAGCTTGGATGTTTTTTTGATACAAAGTGTGAAGCATGGCGTGCCCGGTACGATCTGCCGCCGCGCAAGTTCTCGCTGCTTGATCCCCCCCAAAGTGTTGACTTTGTCCACCAAATTTACGTTGATAGATATTGCCATTATCTAAACGTGAAAATGGAATACCAAAATGTTCTAATTCGTAGACCGCGCGCGGAGCTTCTCGACACATAAATTCAATCGCGTCTTGATCACCTAAATAGTCACTGCCCTTTACCGTATCGAACATGTGCCAGTGCCAATCATCGGGTAATACATTCGCTAACGCCGCATTAATACCGCCTTGCGCTGCAACCGTATGAGAACGGGTTGGGTATACTTTTGAAACCACAGCGACATTTAAATCGGCATTCGCCAGTTGTAATGCGGCGCGTAAACCTGCACCGCCTGCGCCGATAATGAGTGCATCGAAATGTCGGATTGGAATGTCATTGAGTGTTTGCATATGAGACCTTTGCACGAGAGTATGGCGAGATAAAAAATAGCGTAATTTCACCTGTTTTTCTTAAAAATGAGGTTAATAGCAGGGCTATTGATCGAGTTTTTAGGTAAAAAAGGAGGAATTTAAGCATTTTTAATCCGTCATATCTCTCTTGTAATGGTCTCATCATTTAACTATTCCCCCACAAAATCGACAAAAGCCAAAAGCCATTCGCTAATAAGAAAAGTGCCAATAAGGTCAACAGAGTTAATCTCAATCCAACCGGATGAATATAATCAATCAGCACATCGCGCATGCCAATCCAAGCGTGAATTAATAGGCTCAAACCGAATAATAACACCGCCAATTTAACCACGGTATTTTCAAAACTCGCTTGCCAAACTACATAATTAACATCGCTAATCAAAGCCCAAATGATAGCGACGACAATAAATATCGCAATATAAATTGCGGATAAACGCTGTGTTAGCCACGCTGAAAAACCACTCATTTATTAACCCTAGTAAAATCGAATAAATAAAAATAAAAGACAACTCACAGCTGTTGCCAACAGCACCACCCAAGAAGATTGCTCGGCTGATTTTTTCTCAAGCCCTACATCAATATCCATTAATAAAAAACGGATACCTGCAAACAGGTGATATAACAAAGAGCCGATAATCATCACTTGTAGCAATATCATTAACGGTTGGTTTAGTAATAAGCCCACAGCATTAAAGCCTGCCTCAGATTGCAAAGAGCGTTGTAATAGGTAGAGACACAAAGGAATCGCTAAAAATAGAAGAATGCCTGTTATTCTGTGTATAAAAGAAATAATCCCCGTCAACGGTAATTTTATTTTAAATAGATTTAAATA
>CAZMWD010000254.1:0-3628 GCA_964569685.1 uncultured Cocleimonas sp.
GTGATAAAGTCATTAAGCGAATAGATGATTTAAAGTTTGATGATGTTGATAACATTAATAACAACCGACTCGAACAAGAATTAGTGTTTTATGCGCAACGCTTGGATGTAGACGAAGAATTAGATCGCCTTGATGCGCATATTGCCGAGGTGGAGGATGTCTTAAAGAGAGATGAAGCAGTGGGTCGCCGTTTGGATTTTTTAATGCAAGAATTAAACCGTGAGGCGAATACCCTAGGTTCAAAATCAAACGATGCCGAAACGACTAAAGCCGCCGTTGATTTGAAAGTGTTGATAGAACAAATGCGCGAGCAGGTAATGAATATTGAATAGTTACTTTGAGCTACTGGTTTTTTTACTAAGCGCATAAAACAATAATAACAACCAGCCGAGGATAAAGCTTAATCCGCCTATCGGTGTAACCATTCCAAATTTAGTATTCCCTGTCCATGCGTAGGCGTAAAGGCTGCCGGAAAATAATAAGATACCAATAATAAAAAAGCTTCCTGATAGTTTAAGCGTGATGGAATCATAGTTACGGTGTAAGGACGATAAAATACCCACGCTTAACAAAGCTATAACATGATAGAATTGATACTCGACCCCAGTATGTAAGCGTTGTAATGCATGCTCCGTGAGCTTTCCTTCTAATCCATGTGCGCCAAATGCACCAATAACGACGGCAAGTAGACCGAATAAAGCGGCAAAAAATAGAAATAATTTACTGGTTTTCATACGCTGCGAATATCTCCTGAAGGTGTTGATTTAACACTTGATTTTTCTCATCCTGATGCCATCTTATAGGTTATTCAAACTGACGTAAAATTCCCATGGAATATAAAGACTATTATAAAGTTTTAGGTGTAGAACGCGATACTAACCAAACCGATTTAAAAAAGGCGTATCGTAAACTTGCACGCAAATATCACCCTGATGTGAGTAAAGTAGCGGATGCCGAAGAGCGCTTTAAAGAAGTGAATGAAGCTTACGAAGTATTAGGTGATGCTGAAAAACGTTCTCAATATGACACTTTGGGAAGCAACTATCAGAATGGGCAAAACTTTAATCCACCTCCTGGTTGGGATGGTGGCTTTGATTTTAACCAGTTTGGCGGTGGCGGACAATCGTCAGGTGGTGCAGGCTTTAGTGATTTTTTTGAAACTATGTTTGGTGAAAGTGTGGGTGGCGCAGGTTTTCAGCATCAACAACAAGGCTATCGACAAGCTCCGCGAAAGCCGCCATCGCAAACAGCCTCAGTATCGGTTGATTTAGAAGATGTATTTTCTGGTGGAAGTACGCGTGTGGTGCTTGCCGGGGGCAAGCAGCTCGATGTTAAAATCCCTAAGGGTATAGAAGAAGGTAAAAAGATCCGCCTGACTGGCAAAGCGTCTAATGGCGGAGATTTATTGCTAAAAATTCATATTAAAAAACATCCACGTTATAAATTAGATGGACGTAATATCAGTGTCGATCTACCTATTGCACCGTGGGAGGCTGCACTGGGCGCAAGTATTGAGGTGGAAACATTATCAGGTAAATTGAAACTCAAGATTCCAGCTGATTCACGCTCGGGCAAAAAAATGCGTCTAAAAGGTAGAGGGTTACCAAGTGCTACTGGTTCAAGTGTTGTGGGTGATCAATTGGTTGTGATTCAGATAGTTACGCCACCTGCGGATTCCGATGAAGATAAAGCGTTCTATAACGAAATGCAGAAGAAATTTGACTGGAACCCCCGTTAAGGCTATAAGTGAGTGAAAGATTATTTGAAAACGAATAATCTTGCGAGGAGAAGCGCGTAGTTGTATTACTAGTTATGTTAATAAAAAGGTTTTAGAATGAAAATTATTATAAATAAAATTTCACTTTTTATCGTGCTGCTTTCAATCGGTTTAAGTGTTAATACCATTGCCGTGGCTAAGTTGCCTGCGGAAGTGAACGGTAAAGCGTTGCCTTCATTGGCAGATATGCTGGATGGCATAACAGCGTCTGTGGTTAATATATCCACACAAAAAGCCGAAAAAAATAAAAACCTTCGTGATCCTGTGTTGCGTCATTATTTTGGCAAGAAACTACCTGAAAAAAAGAAAGCGGTAATTGGTACAGGCTCGGGCATTATTATTGATGCAAATAATGGATACATCGTCACTAATGCTCATGTCATTGATGGCGCAGGTAAAATTATTGTGACATTAAATGATACGCGTCAGTTTTACGCAAGTCTGGTCGGAATAGACTTAAAAGCAGATGTTGCGGTTATCCGTATTCAGCCTGATAAATTGACGGATATGCCTGTTGCGGATAGTGCCAAACTTAGAGTGGGTGACTTTGTGGTAGCCATTGGAAACCCCTATGGTTTGGGACAGTCTGTCAGTTCAGGCATTGTCAGTGCTTTAGGTCGCACAGGGCTTGGTATAGAAGACTATGAAGACTTTATTCAAACAGATGCTTCTATCAACCCCGGCAATTCGGGTGGCGCATTGGTTAATCTAAAAGGCGAATTGATCGGTATTAATACGGCTATTTTAGGTGGTAGAGGTGGCGGTAATGTGGGCATCAGTTTTGCAATACCTTCAAACATGGTCACCAATATTAAAGATCAACTGATTCAGTTTGGTAAAGTTGAACGGGGTCAATTGGGAATTGAAATTCAAGATGTACGTCCTAATTTGGTTAAAGCATTTGATTTACCGAATGGAAGGGGTGCAATGATTTCATCTGTTGTCGCTCAATCACCTGCTGATAAGGCGGGAATTCGTGAAGGCGATGTAATTACACAGATCAATGGCCTTAAGGTAAAAAGTAGTTCTAACCTCAAGAATATCATCGGGAATTTACGGATGGGCTCTAAGGTTGATATGGAATACATACGCGATGGTTCGATTAAAAAGGCGATTGCATTGGTAGGTAAAGTAGGTGCTTCTAGTTATACAGTAAGGGAAAAAAGAGTAAAATCAGCACCACCTTCATTTATGAATGATGAATAAATTGAAGTGAATAATTTGCCGTTAAACTAACTTCAATTTTAAGAAAACCCAGTAAAGATTACGCCCACTTCTTTCTCTCATTTTATTCTCGTATAACGTCCTTAAAAAGATATTGTTAAGCTTAGGTTAAGTTTATTTAGTCTTTTTGTTTGTTTTCTGCTACAGTTAGAGGCAGGTTATAAAGATATTTAAGTTTGGCTTATTAACTTATTTTTGCAAGTTACTATTTTTAAACTAATTTGCCACTTATCTTTCCAACTATCGCTTTAATCAGTGATTGATTGTTTAGCTCAGTGATAGGTTGTTATATAAGACTTATGTTTTATAGAGACCTGCTTTATAGATTTTAGAAAATAGATTTAGAAGTTGTTACAGGTTAATGACTTAATGGTTATCCGCAACCAAAAGGGAATAAATTAATGGACACTTAAGCCCGGTGTTCTTATTCCCTTTGCGGACACAGGTTTGGTGTCCCCAATCCAAGCCTGTTTTTTGGCCCCATCGATAGCCCCCTATCGAATGGGGCTTTTTTAATTCTGTTTGTTTTACATTCTTTATAAAAGCACTAAAGTATTAATAGTCCCAAAAAGTTTTGGCATACTTAGTTTAAGGTGCTAAGTAGCTCCTCAGATACTCTCTGCATAA